>DAOWCC010000010.1 GCA_030639665.1 Elusimicrobiota bacterium
AAGTCTATGCTTCAAGCATAAGCTAGAAAGCCGGCTGTGTCAAAGCCATGGGATTTTCGGCCGATTCACATCTTACCAAAGACATGCCCCTGCCTTTTTGGGCTTGGACGGCCTCGAATAGCGAGCATGCCGTGAAAGTGGATGTGGTTAAAATTTTTCCGGAAATGTCGTCAAAAACAAAAATCTATTTTAAGCTGGAAGAAGTTTTAGGCAAAAAGAAAGTTTCAAGTCCCATAGTTTCCACAAATGTCAAAGGCAATTGGTTTAATCTTCCCCGTATTAACAATCTCATTTTCGCGGCGATTTTATTGATAGTCTTCTTTTGGATGGTTTCCCATGCCAAGAAGAAAGATCTTTTCATAAGAAGAATCGCCGGTCTTGACGCCATAGACGAGGCCATAGGCCGCGCCACTGAAATGGGTAAGCCCATTTTTTACAGCCCCGGCATCGGGCAAATGGTAAATATGTCAACCATTGCTTCCACTTCAATTTTAGGCGAGGTTTCAAAAAAAGTCGCCAAATACGACAGCACCATAAAAGTTCCCCATTTTGATCCCATTGTCATGAGCATATGTAAAGAAATAGTCAAGCAGTCTTATCTTGAAGTTGAAAGACCGGATTCTTACAGAGACGATTGTAACTTCTTTGTGAGTCAGGACCAATTTTCTTACGCGGCTTCCGTTGACGGCATGATTCACAGAGAAAAGCCCGCCGCTTGTTTTTTTATAGGCTATTTTATGGCGGAATCTTTGCTTTTGGCCGAAGTCGGCGCCACTACCGGAGCCATACAGATTGCCGGCACCGATATAGAAAGCCAGCTTCCTTTCTTCTTCATGGCTTGCGATTATACGCTTATAGGCGAAGAATTATATGCCGCCAGCGCTTATTTGTCGCGCGATCCGATGCTTGTCAGTTCTCTGAAGGTTCAGGATTTTGGAAAGGCGTTTGTTATGATTACCGCCACCGTCGGTCTTATTTTAACCACTATCGGAGCTATTTGGCATTATGAATCGCTCATCACCATGGTGAACAGTTTTTTTGAGGTCTATTAATATATGAAATTGATAAAAAGAACTATCCCTCTTGCCATGGTTTTCATTATAGGCATAACAATGTTTCTGTCTTATTATATTCCCCATGAAGCTTCTCAGACGCATTATGTGGAAAGAATGAATGAATGGTATAACATAATCGTGGCTTTCGCTTTTTTGTTGGGGCTTTTAAGTCTCTTTTTCACTCACTATGGCAAAATAAAAAAGAAAGTTGATGGCTGGGGTTACAGTATTTTTGTTTTTATCGGATTTTTAGCGATGGTTATTCCCGCTTTCGTAAGCGGCGGCGATTTGATGATAGGAGCCAATCTTACGGTTCTTGGCTGGGCGTACAAAAGTATTTTTAATACGCTTCAGGCCACTATGTTCTCAGTTCTCGCTTTTTATATCGTTTCAACCGCTTTCAGGTCTTTTAGGATAAAATCACCTCAGGCTTTTATTCTATTTGTAGCGGCCGCTTTGCTTATTTTGGGCAAGGTGCCCGTAGGCGATTTGATTTGGACGACTCTGCTTGGCTGGACGGGAATTGAAATTTCCGGTATTGTTGAATGGATAATGAGTGTTCCCGCCGTAGCGGCGAGAAGAGGAATTTTAATAGGTGTTTCAATCGGCGCCATTATTATTTCCATGAAAATTATATTCGGCATCGAAAGACAGTATATGGGAAGAGATTAATCGGGATTTAGAATTTGTTATTTGGAGCTTATGAATTTATGCTAAGAAAGTATACGGAAAAATTTTTAAAAATGGACAGAAGACTTATATTCGCTCTTTTGACTATTTTGATGTTCATTCCTTTAATAAAGCCTTTGGGCTTGCCCAATAAAGCGGTGGGAGTTAGCTGCCAGCAGGTTTATGACTTTATAGAAAACCTTAAGCCGGGCGGTTTCATTTTAATTTCACTTGATTATGACCCTTCCACAAGACCTGAGCTTCATCCTCAGGCCAAAGCCGTCATAAGGCATGCTTTTAGAAAAGATTTAAGGGTCGCGGTTATGACTTTTCTGCCCGGATCGACCGGCTTAATAGAAGAAATATTCGCCACTGTTCCCAAAGAATATAATAAAAAAGAAGAAATAGATTATGTTGTTTTGCCTTATCAGGCCGGATTTGTCGCCGTTATGACTCAGCTTGGAAGTGACATGTACAGCATCTATGATAAAGACAAAAACGGCAATCCCACCAAGAAAATGCCGGTGATGAAAGGCATAACAAATTATGATGATATGAGCGCCGTTATGTGTATTACGGGAACCGCTCTTCTTGATCAGTGGGTGCTTTATGCGGGAGATAAATTCCATGTGCCTATGTTAGGCGGAGTTACGGCTGTCAGTCAGCCGGGTTATGGCCCATATCTTCAAAAAGGCCAATTAAAAGGGCTTATAGGCGGAATGAAGGGCGCCGCTGATTATGAAGGCCTTATTGGAAAACTTGGCAAGGGAACCACAGGCATTGATGTTTTGAATTTGGGCCATTTATTGGTTCTGTTTCTTATTATCACATCCAATATAATACTGTTTTTCATGAAAAGGTTCTAAGAGGAAAATATGCTTGAGTCGTTATTCGCTTTTGTAAATAAAATAGATGTGGCATCCAGTGTTTGGGTGTCTTCTTCGATGGGTATGATGCTCGGTGGCTGGCTTGCCGCCGGACTTACCATTTTTATGTTCAGTTTTTTATATAAAGATAATCCGTTCTTTAAGATAGCCGAACATTTATATCTCGGAGCCGGCATGGGCTGGCTGTTTCAAGTCAGTTTTTTCAGCGTTTGGATGCCTAAAATATGGGAACCCATCAAATCGGGTGAAGATTACCTGGTTCTTATCCCCGCTCTTCTCGGTCTTTCTCTTATAGCGCAGTTTGTTCCAAAAATATCCTGGGTGTCAAGATACGGTTTTACTTTTGTTATGGGCTATGGCGCGGGGTTGTCTATTCCGGCTGAACTTTCAACAAATTTCTTAGCTCAGATATCCGGCACCATAGTTCCCCTTTTCTCATTGGGCGAGCCGTGCCTTACGGGAGCCGCTTTATGGGGCGCCTTTAATTCATTCCTTATATTTTTCGGCCTGATTTGCGTATTGTTTTACTTCTTCTTTTCGCTTGAGCATAAAGGCGCGGTAAAGAAAGTTTCCAATATCGGAATTTATTTTCTTATGCTTTATTTCGGCGCCGTATTCGGCAATACCGTTATGGGAAGATTCTCCCTGCTCTATGGCAGATTTGATGATTTATATAAGTATTCCGGATCGAATTATTCCTATGCTTCCATTATTATCTTCTTTGCTTTAGTGACATTCTTTGTCGGTTCCCATTTCGTAGATAAGAAGAAAAAGTTAAAAGCTAAATAATAAATCAGATTTAATTGGAATTTAAAAACCCCGTTCATATGAACGGGGTTTTTTTATTATCGGACATTGGGCCCACTATTAAGTAGGTCTTTTATTAGAAAATTACGGGCCATTGGTCTCTGATTGTTCAGGGTTTTTTCTTGTATATTTTAGTGAGTAAGATTGTTCCTCGAGAAAAAACAACTGGGACAATAAATGAGCGCATATTATTAAGGAGAAAAAATGAAAATAGCAGGATTAGTAGTGAGTCTTTTGTTTGTAGTTTCGTCCGCTCTGCAGGCGGATAGCACCAGTGTTTTAAGCGCTGATTTTAATAAGGATATTAATATTTCGCAAATGATGGAGAAAGTTTCCGCGCAAGATGTTAATATTGTTCCGGTTGTGGCTAAGACGGAAAACAAGTACGGATATGAGTCAAATGAGCCCGACAGCATCGATGATGCCGCTCGCATGCTTGATGACGCAATCCATAAGCTTGGGGTATCCGCTAAAGTTATTGTTCATGAAAGCGAGCCTCCGTTCATTAAAGCGGCAATCGGTCCCTTAACCGGCGGACAGTACAGTAAAATGATTAAATTGTTTAGCCGCGATGGTGAAAGCTTTCTTTATTACGGCTATAAAGTTCAGCTCAATATATTCGCTATCAGAAACAAATCGCAGGAGCCTGACAGCATTGATCACGCCGCTCGCATGCTTGATGACGCAATCCATAGGCTTGGGGTATCCGCTAAAGTTATTGTTCATGAAAGCGAGCCTCCATTCATTAAAGCGTCAATTGGCGACATAAACAATGTTCAACGCAAGAATATGATGAAGCTGTTTACCTATGAAAATGGAGACACGCTTTATTTCGGGTATAAGGTTCAGCTCAAGGTGATTGTTGGCAATAATTCAAGTGAGCCTGACAGCATTGATCATGCCACCCGCATGCTTGATGAGGCGATTGGCAGACTTGGACTATCCGCTGAAGTTATTGTTCATGAAAGCGAACCGCCGTTCATTAAAGTGAAGCTTATTACCGGCGATTTCAATAATGAACAGTTTAAAAAAGCGCTGAATTTGTTTGTTTTTGAAGATGGAAGCGTGTTTTATTTCGGCTATAAAGTCCAACTCAATATAACCATCGTAGAAGATGTTTTGAACTAAGAAAACAAACGTCTTTGTATTAAAAAACCCCGTTCATTATGAACGGGGTTTTTTTTATTTTATTTTGCTTAGCAAAATAAGATAATCCTCCAAAGCTATGGCATCAAATACGCCGAATAGGCGTGGGTTTTTTTGATGACATGCTGAGCGACGGAGGATAATAAATGCCTTAGCAAAATAAAATAATCTTTCCTAAAATATCATTAAAAAAGCCCTGTCCCATTTATAATGGAACAGGGCTTTTTATTTTAAATAGTTGCTGCTCTATATTATTTCATAATTTCAATCTTGGATTTGCCTCTAAGTTCCTTAATCAAAATAGGAAGGTTTTTCATTACCGATTGATTAATCATTGATTCTTTTAATTGGGCTTTAATCTTATTAAAATTAGCGGCTTCAGGTTTCTTAATATCTTCCAGTTTTAGCAGCGTGTAGCCGTCGGCGATTTTGATAGGTTTTGTGTATTGGCCTTTCTTTAACAATGAAATCGCCTCGCTAATCTCTTTTACAAGCATGCTTTTTGACACATAGCCCAAGTCTCCGCCGTTTTTCTTAAGGTTTTCCTGTGTGGATTTTAACGAGGACAGTTTTGCAAAATCAGCTCCGGCTTCAAGCGCCAAATGAGCGTCTTGCGCGTCTTTTTCGGAGTTTACAAAAATCTGCCTTAATCTGATTTCTTCCGGTTTATCAAAGTTCTTTTTATTCTCTGTAAAAACTTTTTTCACATTTTTATTTGTGAAACTGATTTTTTTGGCTTTTATGATTGTTTTTTTTATCCGAAGTTCATACTCTATCTTTTCACGTACTTCTTTTTTCATATTGGCCATTATCGCCTCAAAATCTTTTTTATTGGTATAAGCGGCTTTAACTTCCTTAAGTCTTTTATCGATTTCTTTTTTTGAGACTTTGATTTTAAGATTTTTTGCCTCTTGCAGAAGAAGAGTTTCATCTATCATGGTGTTTATTGTTTTTTCAAAGTGATTGATCCATATTCTCTGGGACACTTCGGTTTTCAATATTTTTTCTCCGTTTACCATTGCCGCTATCGTATTATTTTGAGCAAAGGCCGCGCTTGAGAAGGCGGAAAGAATTGCTATTGTAAGAAAAGAAAGTAATGCTTTTTTCATGGTTTTTTTCTCCGTTAATCGGTAATATATGCGACTTCATCTATTATATCAAAGTTAAAATAAAAATATGCTATAGTATGTGAACACAAAATTAGGGGAGCGCTGTAGTTAAGAGCTGAGAATTCAGTGTTTCTGAAAGACCCTTGAACCTGATTCGGTTAATGCCGACGGAGGAAAATAATGAAACAGTCAAAAAACGCTTATTGTAATGTATTGCCCGCCACTATTAAAAAAGCCGCTAAAAATGAAAAATGTTCTGAGCGATTCTTATTAAAAGAACTGCGCGTCGGGCGCGCCGTAATTCCCGCCAATAAAAATCACAAAAATCTCAATCCCATTGCCATTGGCCGCAATTTATCGACTAAAATCAATGTCAATTTGGGAACTTCTCCGTCCGATTCGTCGGTAAATAATGAAATCAATAAAGTTAAAACCATTGTTTCTTACGGCGCCGACGCCATAATGGATTTATCCACGGGCGGGAATTTGGATGAAATAAGAAAAAGAATAATAAATTCAAGCACCGTCCCCTTAGGCACCGTTCCGATGTATGAAATAATGTCCAATGTAAACGATGTCTCCGAGATTACGCCCGATTTAATATTGCGAATCATCGAAAAACAGGCAAAGCAAGGCGTGGATTTTATGACTATTCACGCGGGGCTTTTAAGAAAACATTTAAAATTTGTAAACAAAAGAATAGCCGGCATAGTTTCAAGAGGCGGTTCTTTAACCGCGCGCTGGATGAAACTCAAAAAAAAGGAAAATCCTTTTTATACCCATTTTGACGATATACTCGCCATATGCGAAAAGTATGATGTTACCCTGAGCTTGGGCGACGGTATGAGACCCGGGTGTATAGCGGATGCTTCCGATAAGGCGCAATTCGCCGAGCTTGATGTTCTGGGCGAACTTGTAAAGCGCTGCAGAAAAGCCGGCGTGCAAGTAATGGTTGAAGGTCCCGGCCATATTCCTTTAAATGAAATAGAAATGAATATCGAAAGAGGCGTTAAAGTATGCCATGACGCTCCTTTCTATGTTCTCGGACCCTTGATTACCGATATCGCCCTCGGTTATGACCATATAAACGCGGCCATAGGCGCGGCTATAGCCGCCAAAAGCGGAGCCGCTTTTTTATGCTGCGTAACGCCGCAAGAGCATTTGGGGCTTCCCGATTTAAATGGCATTAAAGAAGGCTTGATTGCTTTTAAAATCGCCGCTCATGGCTGGAATGTGGCCCGAAAACTTAATGGCGCGGAAAAAAAAGATATTGAAATGTCAAAAGCGAGATATAAATTTGATTGGAAAAAACAATTGGATTTGGCGATATCACCGGTTGAGGCGAAAATTTTGTTTAAAAAATCGAGCAATAAAGTTGATAATAAATTTTGTTCCATGTGCGGAGAGAAATTTTGCGCCATAAAATCCACACATGCCTTAAAAACCAAAGAGAAAAAAACATGCAAGATTTGAAAAACACGGAAATTGAAAATATTTGTTTGAATCTTGAGAAATTAAGAAAAGAAAAACCATTGGTT
Organism: Elusimicrobiota bacterium; assembly: GCA_030639665.1. GTDB lineage: Bacteria > Elusimicrobiota > Elusimicrobia > Elusimicrobiales > UBA9959 > JAKLQJ01. The sequence goes on from DAOWCC010000010.1 coordinate 7,212, forward strand.
CATAATATAACAAACTATGTTGTCATGAACTTCTCAGCCAATTGTTTGCTCGCTCTCGGCGCCTCTCCCGTAATGGCTGAAGCCCAAGAAGAACTTTCCGATATGTCTTCCATTTCATCGTCGCTTGTCATAAATATCGGGACATTGAGTTCTCATTGGGTTGAAAGCATGGAAATAGCCATCGATTTGGCGAAAAAAAATAATAAGCCTGTTATTTTGGATCCTGTGGGGGCCGGAGCAAGCGACTACAGAACGCAAACGGCTAAAAAATTCCTATCTATGGGAGTTTCGGTTCTTAGAGGAAATTCTTCAGAGATAATGGCCTTGAATAATTCTCTAAAAGGCAATAAAACAAAAGGCGTGGATAGTTCAGAGATTTCAATTAACGCTATCGATTCGGCTAAAGAATTGGCGGCAAGTTTTAAAACGACAGTGGTTATAAGCGGTGAAACCGATTATATATGTTCAGTCGATCGCGTCATAGCTCTTTCAAACGGAGTTTCTTTAATGGGTACTATTACCGGGATGGGCTGTTCCGCCAGCGCTTTAATAGGAGCTTTTTTGCCTGTTTCCCCCTCGCCTTTTGAAGCCGCGGTATCGGCAATGAGCGTTATGAGTATCGCCGGCGAAATGGCGGCCGAGAAAGCTTTGGCGCCGGGAGCGTTTAATGTCGCTTTTGTAGACGCTCTTTATGAAGTCAATGCGGATATTATTCGTAAGAGGATTAAATTGGAATATGCCTGATAGTGACTATTCCTTATATTTGGTTTTCGGAACCGATTTCATAGAACAAGAAAAAATGGAAAGTTTCCTGCGCGAGACGGCCTTGGGAGGCGTCAATATTGTTCAATTGCGGGAAAAAAATATTTCGTTTGAAAAATATGTGAATCTCGCTAAAATCGCCAAGGCCGTTTTGAAGCCTTTTAAAATACCTCTTATTGTAAACGATAATATTGACACGGCCTTGCAAAGCGAGGCGGACGGCATTCATCTCGGCCAAAGCGACGGTGATGTTTTGGCGGCAAGGAAAATACTCGGCCCGGATGCCATTATCGGCCTTTCCATTGAAAATATAAAACAAGCGATTGAAGCGGTTAAGCTTCCTTTGAATTATATATCCGTCAGTCCGCTTTTTTATACCGATTCAAAAAAGGATATCGCCGAACCTCTGGGTTTGGAGGGTTTGAAAGAAATCAAAAAAATAGCGCCTCTTATGCCGGTTACCGCCATAGGCGGAATAAATTCTCACAATGCCGCCGATGTAATTAAAGCGGGCGCTGACGGCATTTGCGTTATTTCAGCGATATGCGGAGCTGAAAATCCAAAACACGCGGCCCAAAACCTTATTGATAAAATCAAAAAAGCGAGATTGCATTATGCGGCATAAATCGCCCAAAGTTCTTATAATAGCCTCTTTTGATCCGAGTTGCGGCGCGGGAGCCGGCGCCGATATTAAAACGGTCTCCTCTCTCGGTTGTTACGCCGTTTGCGCCATTACTACCCTAACGGCTCAGAACGCCGTTCATATCAAAGGGATTTTAAAAACTCCCTCTGCCTTTATCACTTCACAAATTGAAACAATTTTAAGCGATGTTTCCGTTGACGCCGTTAAAATAGGGGCTTTGGGCGGAGCGGATTCAATAAGGGTAATCGCCAAACTTATTAAAAAATATAAATTAAAAAATATTGTCGCCGATCCGGTTATAAAATCCTCAAGCGGATTTGTGTTTATGGACAAGAAAGCTATCGTGGCGTATAGTAAATATTTATTGCCCTTAACGGATGTTTTTACTCCCAATATCGGCGAGGCGGAAATTTTCGCTCGAAAACGAATCAAGTCTTTTTCAGATATTAAAAAAACAGCCATTGCTCTTTCAAAACTGGGGCCTAAAAATATGATTATGAAAGGCGGACACTTTAAAAGCGGAAAGGTATGCCGCGATGTTTTATATTCTTTGAAAGATAAACGGTTTTTTGAGTTTTCTCACAAACGGATAGCTTCCGTCAATACCCACGGCACCGGTTGCGCTTTTTCTTCGGCTATGGCTTCTTTTTTAGATAAAGGTTTCACTGTTCAAAAAGCAACGGGTAAAGCGGGCGAATTTATGGAAAGAGTTTTAAAACATTCAAACCCCGGATAGGCGGCAAAGCCGCTAATTTAATGTATAGGAATTTCAAAGTTTAGTAATAAAGAATTTGTAGCAAATAAATCTCCCCCGGCCCCTCTTTGTTAAAGAGGGGAGTAAATCTTCCCCCTTTTGCAAAGGGGGTTAGGGGGATTTTGACAGGATAAAGAAAAGTTTCCCGCCTTTGGCGGGACTAACTTGATAAGGAAAAATTATGTTTATAAAAATAAACGGAAAAAGTTTGAAAATATCCGAAGAAACAACTCTTGGCGCTTTTTTGGCTGATAATAATATTAATTCGCGCAAAGTGGTCATTGAGCTGAATCGCGATATAATACGGGAAACTTCCTTGGATAAGGTTATAATCAAGGAAAATGACACTATTGAAATTTTATCACTTGTCGGAGGAGGGTAATCATGGAAGACACTCTTATTATAGCGGGGCATAAAATAAACAGCAGATTTCTTCTTGGAACTGGAAAATTTTCTTCAAATGAAATCATGAAAGAATCCATAAAAAATTCTGAAACGCATATATTAACGGTTGCCCTCAGAAGAATAGATATGGATTCAAAAGATGAGAATATCATGGATTATATTCCCGATAATCGCATTGTCATGACAAATACTTCCGGCGCGCGAAATTCAGACGAAGCGATTCGAATAGCAAGGCTTGCCCGTCAATTGGGTTGTGGAGATTGGATAAAAATAGAGGTTATTTCCGATAATAAGTATTTGCTTCCCGATAATGCGGAAACAATCAAGGCGACTGAAATACTTGCCAAAGAAGGCTTCATAGTGATGCCATATTTTAATCCCGATTTGGCTGACGCCGCCCGCTTGAGAGATGCCGGCGCCGCCTCCATTATGCCTTTGGGCGCGCCGATAGGGACCAATAAAGGGCTTTGCGCCAAAGAGATGATAAGGATACTTATTGAGGAGATTGAGCTTCCGGTAATAGTTGATGCCGGCATAGGAAGACCGTCCCAGGCGGCGGAGGCGATGGAGCTCGGCGCCGATGCCGTGCTTGTGAATACGGCCGTTGCCGGCGCCGATAATCCCCCTTTGATGGCTAAAGCTTTTTCTTTGGCCGTGAAAGCGGGGCGTTGCTCTTATCTCTCGGGCCCGGGCGCGGTAAAAGAAACGGCTCAAGCGTCATCGCCGTTGACGGGATTTTTAAGATGAGTTTTTATGATATTGGAAAAAGCCACGCGCAATTTGATTTTGACGGATTTTTCAAAGAGGTAAAAGATAAAGATGTTTTTCGCGCTTTATCAAAAGAAACGCTTGATGAAAAGGATTTTCTCGCTTTATTATCCGGGAAGGCGCAGGGTCATATTGAAGCAATGGCAAAAAAATCCCATGAAGTGATATTAAAAAATTTTGGGAAAGTCGTTTATTTGTACTCTCCTTTGTATCTTGGAAATTTTTGCGATAATGAATGTGTTTACTGCGGCTTTAAAAACGGAAACGATATAGCAAGAAAGAAGCTCACTTTTGACGAATTGCGAAAGGAAGCGGAGATTATCGCTGAAACGGGCATTCGCCATATACTTATCCTTACGGGCGAGTCCAGAGGCGAAACACCGGTTTCTTATATAAAGGATTCCGTAAGCATTTTGAAAAAATATTTCACCTCGATTTCAATTGAGGTGTATTCGATGAGTATTGAAGAATATTCCATATTGATAGCCGCGGGCGTGGACGGAATTGCCTTATATCAGGAAACCTATGATGAGAACTTATACAAAGCCGTTCACCCAAAGGGTCCGAAAAGAAACTATTTATACCGGCTTGACGCTCCCGAAAGAGCTTGCGCGGCGGGCATGCGGAGCGTAAGTATCGGAGCCTTGCTCGGTCTTTCGGATTTCAAAAAGGAGACATTTTTTAGCGGGCTTCACGCCGCGTATTTACAGAATAAATATCCCGGCATTGAAATAAGCGTGTCTCTTCCGCGTTTGTGTCCGCAAGCCGGGGGTTTTTCCCCAAAATCAAAAATCGCGGATGCCGATTTCGTGAGAATGATGTTGGCTTTAAGGCTCTTTTTGCCGAGAGTCGGCATAAATATTTCCACGAGGGAAAAAAATGATTTTAGAAAAAATCTTATAGGTTTGGGCGTTACACGGATGTCCGCGGGCTCTCAAACCGAAGTGGGCGGCTATTCGTCTCCGAAAGAAAGCGAGGGCCAATTTTTTACGGCTGATAAAAGCAGTGTGAAGGAAGTTAAAGAAATGATTTATGCCAAAGGTTATCAGCCGATTATGAAGGATTGGCAGGAGATATGAACGATTTTGAAAAATCATTGTTAAAGTTTTTCAGCGCGAACCAATTAAAAAGGATACAAAATATCAAAGTGGCAATCGCGGGAGCCGGAGGGCTCGGTTCCAATTGCGCTTTTAATCTCGTCAGATGCGGTTTTAAGAAATTTACCATATGCGATTTTGACAATGTCGAACTTTCAAATCTTAATCGGCAGTTTTATTTCAGAGATCAAACGGGCAGGCCGAAGGTTGAGGCCCTTAAAGAAAACCTTTTAAAGATTAATCCGGGCCTTGAAATTTCAGCGTTAAAAGTTGTCGTTACGCCCGAAAATATTAAGTCTTTATTTTCAGATTGCGACGCGATTGTTGAAGCTTTTGATAAAGTCGCCGTTAAAAAAATGATGGCGGAAATATATATAAAGTCGGATAAGTTTTTTGTTTTAGCTTCAGGCCTCGCGGGCTGGGGCGATAGCGATGAAATAAAAATAAGAAAAATAAGCAAAACATTTTATATTGTGGGCGACATGAAATCGGAGGTGTCAAAAGAACTTCCTCCGTGTTCTCCGAAAGTAAATATCGCCGCAGCCAAAGAAGCGGATATAATACTTGAGTGGGCGCTAAACTATGACAAAAAAAGAAAAATTAAATCATAAGCTGTATTGCATAACGGGCGCGGAACATTCCATGGGAAGGTCCACCGTTGAAGTTGTCGGAGAAATGCTGGAAGCCGGCGTTAAAATAATTCAATACCGTGAAAAACATAAAACCGAAAGACAGAAATATAGAGATTGTCTGCGCCTGAGAGAACTTACAAAAAGCGCGGGCGCGGTTTTTATAGTTAATGATGATATAGATATTGCCATTGCGGTAAAAGCTGACGGAGTGCATATCGGGCAGGACGATATGCCCATAGAAATTGTTCGCTCGCTTGTCGGTAAAACCGCCATTATCGGACTATCAACTCATTGTCCCGAGCAGGCGCGCGACGCTGTAAAACGCGGAGCCGATTATATAGGCGTTGGACCCATTTATTCGACAAAAACCAAAGAAAATGTTTGCGCTCCGGTGGGTATTGAATATTTGGATTATATCGTTAAAAATATTGATATTCCATTTGTCGTTATAGGCGGAATCAAACTTCATAATATTGACGAAGTTCTGACTCACGGAGCCAAATGTTTGGCATTGGTTACGGAAATAGTCGGAGCGCCGAATATAAAAGACCGAATATCTGAAATAATGGAAAGGGTTTTAAGTCATTCCGCCAAAAAGTAATGAAGGAAAAGCAAGAAAAACATGAATAATGGTTATGAAGTACGGATTAAGGATTAAGAAACAGCGATGTAGCCGCAGCGCCTCGCGCTGCCTAGCTTTGCTTATTTAGGAAAAGGGTTTGCGTGGGGTAAGCGAATTCTATGCCTTCTTTTTCAAATAGTTCCACAATATTTATGAACACTTCTTCTTTTTGTTTCATATGGATATTATAATCGCCGTCTTGGACATAGTAGACAAATTCAAAATCAATTGAAGAGTCGCCGAACTCGGACAGATTGCCTCTGTCAAAAACAATTTGGTCGGTTTTTTCTATTATGGCTTTAATCATATCCGGTATTTTTTTAAGCTGCTCAAGGGTTGTTTGATAAATAACGCCAACTTTAAACACCACTCTTCTTTTTTCCATATGCTTATAATTGCTGGTTTTAGCGGAAAGGAGATTGGTGTTTGAAATTATTATGAGCTCGCCGCTTAAACTTCTGATTTTAGTGGATTTAAGGCCGATATGCTCAATACAGCCGAGTATATCTCCCGTTATTATAAAGTCGCCTATCTTGAAAGGCCTGTCAAGCAAGATAACAAAGAAATTAAATAAATCCCCCAGAATATTTTGAGCCGCCAGCGCGATGGCGATACCGCCAATGCCAAGTCCCGTTATTACTGCCGATACATTAATGCCCATATTACTAAGCACAAAAGCCACTGCCGCTGACCATAAGATTATTTGCAGCACTACTTTTAAACTGGTTATAATGGTCAAACTTGAGCTATTATCCATGCCTTTTTTATTCAAAAGCTTATTGAACCAGTAGGTCATGACATGTATGGCAATATCGGTTATTCTGTAAGTAATAACTATAAGAACGGTATAAGTTAAAATTTTATTAAACAAAGCGTTTGTATTAAGGTTATGGATCGCCGCATAAAGGGCAATCAGTTGATATTCGGGAGCTTTTATTTTAGATAGTAAATTTACAAAAAAATCATCAAGGTCGGTTTTTGTTTTTAAGGCTAAAACCTTAAGTTTATGAAATATAATGCCGCGCAATAAATAAAGCGCCGTAAAAGTTAAAGCGAAAATCAAAGCCGCGTAAAGATAGTCGGTTACGGAATTTCCGAGATATTGCAGGTCCAGTATCTTATTTATTTTATCCATCATTCAGTTTAATTCTAACTTTGTTTCCTTTAACTAGTCAAATAATTATTTCCCTTCCGTTTGTCAATGAAGGTGAATTTATCGGTTGCGCGCGTAAGCCCTCTTGTTATTTGAGATTTGTGCATTATTTGATTTTTGGAGCTTGAGATTTATTTGTAATTTGTGATTTACTCATTTATTGCATTTTTATTTTAATGAATATATTCAGCGCCATTTGCGCCAGGATTAAAGGCGTGAGTATTTTCCGGCAAAAATTCATCATTTGTTTTATTCTTATTCTTGCCATAAGGGTTTTAATTATTGAAAGTAAGAATACTATAAAAATTGTTTTTAGAATAAAAAGGCCTATCGCGGATAGTCCGGTGGCATTAAACGCGCCGCCAAAGAAAATAGCGTTTATAAGCGCCGCTCCCGCCACCATTTCCATATTAATGGCGAGATTGGAAAAAGCCAAGAGTCCGCCTCTGAAAGGCGAGACCTCGCCAAAAGCGGATCCGCCCGAACTCCCCTCTCCGGCTTCAGTTTTGTTGTAGGGCGTGTCAAAATGCAATCTTTTAAGTTTTCCCTGTAAAGTTATGAGGGCTATTAAAAAAGCGGGTATTTGAAGTATAAGCAATAATGGCCGGTGAAACATAAATTTTGATATTTCAATTATATTCCAAGAGCCGGCAATAATGGCGGGAGCGAGTAAAGCGAGCATAAATAGAACTTCATAAGCGAAAAGCTGAGTTGAAGTTCTTAACTCTTCCACCGCTTCAAAAGGCGTATTTGAACTCCGGTTAGCCAAAGAGAAAGTAATTGCCGGTATCATTAAAAGATAGAGTGTAACAATCAAATCACCCTGAAAAGAAAAAAGCGCCTTCTCCCATACGGGAATCGAAAGCATGGAAGTCGTTATGGCGGCAATGGCAAGAAAAGGCGGAGACTTAAACAAAATAGTATCGCAATGTTTGGGGATAAAGGTTTCTTTTGACAGAAGTTGTATGAAATCGGCTATGGGCCGGTAAATTGCCGGACCAGGTTTGTTTTTTATTAGGTTCAGGCATTTTTTATCCAACCATTCCAAGAAAAATCCGTAAAGGCTTAAAAATAAAAACCCCGGAAAGATTATGAGGAAAAATAATGGCAGTAGGATTGAATTTAATGTCATATTTTTAACCTTATACAAAAAGAACTGCAAGAATAATTATCACTGAAATTAAATACGCGATAATCGGACCTATGGTTTCGGCCAGAGGAATAAACGCCCAAGTGGCCAGCATAAGTCCAGCTATATGCAAAATTGTAAAAAATACGGCTAAAGGAAAAAATTGCCGATAATCGCAAGTTTCTTCATCTTTTAAAGTCGGAGTTACCTCACCACCCGCTTGCGAAGCTTTATGGATGGCGCTTTTTATGGCGCCATAAGCGGGTGGTGGGGTTATTAACTTGAAAAGAATATATGCAAAAATAAATATCAGGATAAAAGCGATAGGCGGAAACAATAAAATGTTCACAGTAATTTCCTTAAGTCCAGGGAGCCGGTTGTCTTATAAATTTTAATCAAAATACTTAATCCGACGGTTATTACGATTGCTTCAATCAATATCATGCTTATCGCTATGGCTTGCGCCAGATTGACATTATTTGTGGCGGCGCCGCTTAAAATTACGGCAAGCAGGCAAGCCTTTGACATTATTTCAAGTCCGATAAGCTGTTTAAACATATTCTTTGAAATGAGTATGCAAGAAAGCCCTATAAAAAACAGCAAGCTTATAAAGTACCAATCTATGGAAAAAATATTTGTCATATTCTCCTTTAAAACTTGTGACCTGTGACCTGTGACTTGTGACTTTTTTGCTCGTTAATGGAACGAGCAAAAAGAGATTTAATCGCGAATACTCCCGCGGCAAATATACATATTTGGCCTATAAGGTCAAAAACCCGGTCTTTCCAGATAATTTGTCCCAGAGGATAATTGTGAATACTTAAATGCGGATGTTTGGATAAATATTCAAAGAAAGGAACAATATAAATCCAGCTTATTACAGCCATGATAAGCAAAACAACGGGAAGCAAAGTAAATTTTAGCCGGCTTTCGTTTAAGAGTTTTTTTTCTTTCGGCATTAAATTTATTACGCTTATAAAAAGCGCGGTAATAAGCCCCGCGCAAACCGAGAGTTCAAAAACAGCCGCCCATGGCGAGGCGAAAGTAAATAATATTAAGGAAACTCCGACACTTACCAAAGAAAGAATAAGCGCGGAAAAAAGCATGTTTTTGGCCATTACGGCGGCTAAGGCCAAAATGATAATGAGGATAAACAGAGCTAAATGATAAGTCATAAAATGGCCTTTATTCCCGTTTCAATTAAACAAGCGTAAAAATATGGAAATAATATTCCCGAAACCAAAATTACGATACACAAAACTATTATGGGCGCCAGCATTGGTAAAGGCATTTCTTGGGCGTTTTTCGCAATAGCCGATATTTTTCCAAAGAAGACTTTTCTTTGTAGGATTATAAAATGAATTAAAGTTAATACGCTTGCGCCAATTGCCATCATGGCATAGCCTTTTGCTCCCCCCTGCCAAAGGGCGATAATGATAATAAATTTGCTCCAAAACCCCGATAAAGGCGGCAGGCCTGCGGCGGACATAAAAGCTATAACGAATGACCATGAAGTCCACGGCATGGAGCGCGCGAGTCCGCCCATTTTTTCCATATCAGAGGTGTTTAAGTTTTTTTTAAGACCGGCTTCGTTTAAAAATAAAATCGTTTTAAACGAAGCGTGATTAAATATGTGAAATATTGCGCCCAATAGCGCCAATGGAGTCGCAAGGCCCGCGGCAAGAATGATATAGCCCGTTTGGCTTATGCTTGAGTAAGCGAGCATTTTTTTAAAATCTTTTTGGCGCATAGCGAAAGCCGCGCCGAATAATATTGATATCGCGCCGATAAGCATTAATGTTTCGGAAATTTCATGCAGTTTTAAATCAAAAAAATTGAAAATAATCGCTATTTTTATCACGGCATATACGCCGGCTATTTTGGTAACTGTTCCGGCCATAAAAGCCGATACGGGCGAGTAAGCTCCTTGCTTGGCGGCCACTGTCTGAATGTGAAAAGGAAATATGCCTGATTTAATTAAAAAGCCCGACAGCAAGAGTATAATGGCCGCCACCACTTGAAATGGCCAGTGGCCGCCGTAGGCGGGATCCGTCAGGTGTTGTATGCCGGCAAAACTAAAAGTGCCTATCGTAAATAATAATATCGCCATCGCGAGCAATATAAATAATGAACCGGAAAAATTAAGAAAGAAATATTTGATTGCGCCTTTAAGCCCTTTTTTACTCTTATCAAAAGCTATCAAAGCCAGAGAAGTAATAGCGAGCGCTTCCACAAAAATATAAAGAGTAAAAAAATCGCCCGCCGTGACAATGCCGCACATGGCCGATACGGAAACCAAAATAAGGCTGTGAAAATGATGACGGTTTTTTTCTTCGGTCAAAAAGCCCGAAGAAAAAGATGAGACGGCAAGGGCCACCATATAAATCATGAAAATCATTAATAGCGTGAAGGTGTCTTGCGCCATAGGCGGCAGGGAAAATTTGGCCGTCTTGGCCGTATTGAAAATAAGATGAGAAATGTTTAGAAATCCCGCGAAGAGAGTGATATTGGCGATTATATCGGCAAGGTTTTTTTTATATCTTGAGGTGAATTGAATTAAAACGGCCGAGAATAAAGGTATTAATAAATAAGCGAGAAGGCTAATTGTCATTTAATTATCCCCAATACTTCACGCGAAATAATAGTCTGAGTGTCGCTGAGTCTTGTTTCTATTTAGCAGCCCAAGGGGCTGCGGCTACAAACAATGAGGCTATGCCTCATAAAGTGTCGGAAACTATGTGGACGACCATTGCTGTTTTTTGCTCTAAACTCAGCAAGACTTTTGTGCTTTTTGCCGTTGCTTGTGACTGGAAACTGGTGACTGGTGACATGTAATTGTCCTTGGACAATTACAACGGTATATTCCCGCCTGTGACATCTGTTCCGGGTTTCTTTTTATCAGCCAATAATTCAAAGGCGTTTATTAATCTGCTTCTCGCGTTCAGCGGTTCTATCACTTCATCAATTGAACCTCTGGATGCCGTTTGATAAGGCGAGGCGAATTTATCGGCGTATTCTTGCGATAGTTTCAGTTTAAGTTCGTCAATGTCTTCAGGCTTGCTTTTCTTCAGTTCTTTTGAATAAAGAATTTCAATGGCGCCCCTCGGTCCCATAACGGCAATCTCGGCATTTGGCAAGGCAAAGTTTATATCCCCGCGTAAATATTTGGAACTCATGGCAATATAGGCTCCGCCATAAGCTTTTCTTAAAACAAGGGTTACCTTGGGCACGGTGGCTTCACTATAGGCATAAAGAAGTTTCGCGCCATGTCTTATTATGCCGGCATGTTCTTGTTTTACGCCGGGCCAATAACCGGGAACATCCACGAGCGTTAAAATGGGAATATTAAACTTATTTAAGAATCTTATAAATCTCGCCGCTTTATCCGAGGCGTTTATATCCAAGGCTCCCGCCATATGTGAAGGATTATTAGCTATTACGCCGACAGTCATTCCTCCGAGTTTCATAAAGCCGGTAACAATGTTCTTGGCAAAATGATGGTGCACTTCAAGAAATTTATGATCGTCTGAAAGCCACCAAATTATATGATGCACTCTATAAGGTTTGCGCGGATCCACGCCGCACAATTTTTCCAATAGAGGGAGTTTTCTGTCTATGGGATCTTTCGTTTCGGCAATAGGAGGCCTTTCTTCATTGTTTTGCGGAAGGAAGGTTAAAAGCTCTTTTACTTGCCGGTAGCAATCGGGTTCGCTCTTGGCCACAAAATGGCAGACGCCGCTTTTTGAAGCATGAGTCATACTTCCGCCCAATGTTTCAAAATCCACATCTTCGCCGGTTGCCGCTTTCACTACTTCAGGGCCCGTAACAAACATATTGCTTATACCTTCAACCATAAATACAAAATCGGTTAAGGCGGGAGAATAAACCGCGCCTCCGGCGCAAGGTCCGACTATTATTGATATTTGAGGAATTTTACCGGAACTTTTGGTATTTCTATAAAATATTTCTCCATAACCGTCCAAGCTGTCCACGCCTTCCTGAATTCTGGCGCCGCCGGAATCCAATATGCCTATAACGGGAATTTTAGCCTCAAGAGCAAGGTCCATCATAGTTGTTATTTTTCTGGCATGAGCCAAGCCTAAAGATCCGCCAAGCTGAGTAAAATCTTGAGAGAATACGGCTACTTTTCTGCCGTCAATTTTTCCAAACCCTGTAACAACGCCGTCACCTTTAATGCCTTTATCTTTAAGTCCGAAATCGGTGCTTCTGGTTTCAACCAAAAGGCCTATTTCCTGAAAGGAACCCTCATCCAATAAATAAGAAAGTCTTTCTCTGGCGGTAAGTTTGCCTTTGGCTTTTTGAGCCTCTATTCTTTTAGGGCCGGCTCCAAGCAGGGCTTGTTCTTTAATTTCTCTAAATCTTTTCAAACTCGCGGGCACTTCTCTCAATTTTTTTCTGCGTTCGGCTTTCGAAAGGTTTTTTTTAGCTGTTTCAGGTGATTGTCTTATAAAATCTTCAGGCATTAAAGCCCTCCTTATTTTGTGTAGTTCTGTTTCTTGTTGCTTTGTAGCCTAATTTACTAATTGCCTAACTATAGATTGATAATAATTTTCGGAAAATCGTTCACTTATGATATCAAATTTAGGCTTGCCTATTTCCTCATATTTGAGCAAAACCTTATTAAAAAATCTTATTTCCCCATCAGCCTTCGCGCTTTTATCAATACATAGAAAAGGTGTTGACGGTCTGGCTGCTTGCCCTTCCGAAGCTTGTTGGCGAAGGAGGGTCGCGCTGCCGCACTGCCGCGCTATCTTAATATCAAGTAAATTTGCCGTTAAGCCAATACCCAAGGCTTTTAGAATGGCCTCTTTAATTGTCCATAATTTTGTTAAATGCTCTGGCGTTCCGTCCTCAGTTTCATCTTTATGAAAGTAATCTTCAGCCCAAAGTTTGCTTCTTACTTCTATTTTTTCAATATCAAGACCTAAAAAACCGCAGTTTTCATCTTTAACTATGGCGGCGGCCCAATCTCCGCTATGGGTTATGGATAGCGGATATTCTTTTCCGTTTAAAAGGCAAAGGGGTCTTCTGTTTGCGTCATAAGTTATGGGTATTTCTTTGAGGCTAAAGGATGAATTTAAGAGTTTATTGATGACGGTTTTTGCCGCGAATCTTCCCGCGAGCCATTCTTTCTTGCGTTTTGGAATTTTGAAAGAGGAATATTTTTCCAATTCTTCAATTGAAAGTATTTCATCAGGCCGTCTGCTATCATTTATCGCCACTCTTTCAATAAAGAAGTTCTCGTTATCCGTTATTTGTTTACTGCTTTCTATTCTCATAGTTTTTATGTTTTTGTGACTTTGCTGTTACCGGTGACCGGTGACTAAAAAACGCGCCAAGCGCGTTTTTTATATCTTCGTTGGTATGCCGACATAATTCATAATTTCTATGCGTATATTTCCTTCTTTATCAAAGACGAAAGCGTCATAAGCGCTTTTGCCGTCTGAAGTTATCCCTTTATGAATGGCGTAGATATAAAGCGTATCGGTAGTTCTGTTATTATCATGAATTATTATTTCATCCACTGAGTCGGGCAGAGCCATTTTGCTTTCAAAATGAATATCCCTGTAGCCGCAAGTTTGGAAAGCCGCTTCTATAGCCATGGGATGAGCGATAAGTTTTTCCTCTTTATTTTGCCATAAAGGCATTGCGGGTGTTTTAAAGACGCCCAATACTTTATCCTTTTCAAGCGATATAATGCCGTCCAAAACTTGAAAACTCGGGCCATGAAAATAAACTTTGTAGATGTCTTCTTTACTTATTTTATATTTCGTCTTAGCCGGCAAAGCTGGTTTTTCCATGGCATCCCATTTGCTTTTAAAGTTCTCAGCGGCTTTGCCTTTAAAATGAGTTCTGGTTTTTCCAAGTTTAACCCCTTTCGAATTTATAAAATCGGATTCCATTTTCATGCCGATTAAATCTCCGCTTTCTTTTTCAGCCGTAATTTTTATTCTGGCGGGCTTATTTTTTAAGAGCTTAATGGGCAGTTGGAAGTGAATATCTTTAAGAACTTTAGGATTCTTTCCCAAGGTAAAAGCGGCTGTTTGAGCGAATGTTTCTATTCCCATTACGCCCGGAACATAAGGCGTGCCGTTTATGGAATGGTCCAAGAGATAGGGATCATCCGCTATATTAAACTCCTTCGCGCCGTGGGCTTTATTGCCGGCTTTTTTTGCTTCTTTTATGAAGTGGAAATTGCTTTTTTCCCCGGAGCCTCCGGAAAATTCCATTCCGTCGGCCAGTTCCAATTGAGTGTCCCAATCCATTTTTCCAAGGCTTGCCGAAAGCACGATTTCAGGCTCATGGCCATAAACAAGTTCATCGGATATTGTGAGCATGCCTTCATTTGGATAAATAAAGTCCACTTTTTGGGATTTAAGAAAGGCTTCAACGCCCGGTCTTATAGCCATGCCGATATTGGCATAGGCCGTCATATCCACGGCAAAAGCTCTCGCGCCTTTATTTTGAAGGCTTATGCAGAGTTTTGATATATAGTCGCTGGCGGCCGCGTAATCCGACTGTCCGAGATTGCCGAATTTTCCGGCTATGCATGAAATCATAACCCAGAAACCTCTTTCTTTCACTATCTCGGAATGCAAGAGATTCATGGCGCTATTGGCTTTGGTATTAAAAACCGCGTAGAATTCTTCTATGGTTTTATCGGCAATAAGTTTGGAACGCTCAAGTCCGGCAAAGTGAATTACGCCGTCTATTTTACCGAATTCTTTTCTTATGCTTTCAATAGTTGAATTGAATATGGTCTGGTTATTTAAGTCACAGCAATAATATGTCACTTTCGAGCCTTTGGCTTTCAATTCTTCTATGGTTTTATAAAGCAGGGCGGAATCTTTAATTTTTGTGAATTCCCTTTCAAGCATAACGGGAGTGGCTTTCTTTCCGCTTGATTTTAAGTCTTGCCAAAGTTTGGCCTTAAGGTCTTTAAGCTGATTTTCGTCCATCTTTGCCCACGCGGCCGATTCTTGCGCGAGGTTTATGATATCAAAGATAATTATATGCGGTTGATATTTTTCCGCCATAATTTTACCGAATAAAGCGCCCAAACCTCTGCCGCCGCCGGTTATAAGAACCTTCTTTCTTCTTAAGTCGAGTTTTTCTTTCTTTGTTTCTATTGATTCAGGCGTCATCATCAAGGTATAGCGCTTATTATTATCATAAGAAAGAGCCAGACGGGAATCCGAATAGATTATTTCAAAGAAGGTTTTTTGCGCTATAAGTTCCGAGCTAGCGCTTGGAGCAAAGTCTATAAGTTTTACCGCGCATTTTTCTAACTCTTTTCTGGCGCATAGCGCTATGCCGTTGATGGCTCCATAGATAGGGTCATAAGTTTTTTTTGTTTTATAACCCATATGGCCATCGGTTGTGGTAATTATCGCCATAAATGTTGAATTGCCTTTTTCAGGAGTGTTCAGGGCCTTATTGAAATGTTTAATTGCCAGGAATAAAGGCATGGCATAATGTTTAAGATCGTCAAAAGCGGCGGTTTTTTTGCTGAGTTTTTTATCAATCGTTCCCAAGAGATAAATAATACCTTGAACATTATTATGTTTGGCGGCAAAATCCTGTAGATTTTTTTCGACCGTTTCAATATCACTCCAGTCATTAACTATCGTATTTGCCGCTTTTGTTTTTACGGAAGTGAAAATATGCGAGGTTACTTTCAGTTTTGAAAGCTCAGCTTTAAAAAGTTTTGTTAACTCCGCATTATCTGAAAATATAATAACCGGTTTTTTTGGAGATAATTTCCGGATATTTCCTTGGTCCGCTTTGGAAAGAACAACTTTTGGAACATACCTTATGTGTCGGTTGGCTTGTTCGGCCTCAGGTTCAGGTTTAGTAGAAGAAACATCAGGCGGAAGGTTTGAGGCGGAAGGCGAAACAGCAGTTGTTGTGGCCGTTACAGTTTCTGTTTGTTGCCTGTCACCTGAAACCTCGTCGGCATTGCCGGCGCCGATTCCCTTGCCATCCATAACGAATTTAACGCAATGACGGATTGTGGGATAATCTTTAAGTGATAAATTATCATCCTTGGGCAAACTGAAATGTTCCCTCATTGAAGCGAACAATTCCGCTTGTTTGACCGTATCGATGCCGAGGTCGGCTTCCATATCCAAATCGAGTTCAAGCATATCTTTAGGATAGCCGGTTTTTTCAGTCAGCATATCAAGAATATCTTCTTTTATTTTAGGGTCAAGACCGTCTGAGGAAGTTGTTTGAGTAGTTGTGGCCGTTGCAGTTTCTGTTGCAGTTGTTTGCTGTTCACTGCTTTCTACTTTCTGCTCTCGGCTATCTGCTGTTATCCCCTTCCCATCCATAACAAACTTAACGCAATGGCGGATAGTGGGATAATCTTTAAGTGATAAATTATCATCCTTGGGCAAACTGAAATGTTCCCTCATTGAAGCGAACAATTCCGCTTGTTTGACTGTATCGATG
>DAOWCC010000073.1 GCA_030639665.1 Elusimicrobiota bacterium
AGAGAATAAAGCGGGAGGGCTCTCCTCATCCTTAAAAAAAAGCGGCTTTACATTTGATTTTTCTGGACATCTCCTTCATCTTCATAATGAAAACGCGAAAAAACTGATTTTAAAACTTTTGGGGAAAAATTATTCCCTTATTAAAAGAAAAGCGCAAATTTATTCTCATGGAGTGTTTTCCCCTTATCCCTTTCAATTTAATCTTTTTAATTTGCCAATCGCCGCAAGAAAGGCTTGCGTAAGCGGGTTTATAAAAGCCTATAAAAAAAATCTAAAACCTTCGTCAAAGACCAATGCTTTTTTAAACTTTAAAAACTGGTCATTATCTCTGTTTGGAGAAGGAATAAATAAGCACTTTATGCTTCCTTACAATAATAAGCTTTGGCAATATCCTCTTGAAAAACTGGGCAGTGATTGGTGCGCCCCGTTCGTGCCGGTGCCAAAAATGGAAGATATAATCGCGGGAGCATACGCGAAAGAGAAAAAAAATGTCGGTTATAATCCGACATTTTATTATCCCAAAACCGGCGGCATACAAGCTCTTTCGGACGCTTTTTTAAAAAATATTAAAAACATTAATTTTAATTGTGAGCTTGTGGATATAAATCTAAAAACCAAAACCGCCACCATAAAAAATATCGGGAAAGTTAAATATAAACAATTAATTAACACTACCTGCCTTAAGCATTTTATAAATAAAGCGACTGACGCGCCTGAAAAAATTAAAAAACTAAATAAAACTCTTAAATACACCACGGTTTATGTGTTTAATATCGGAACAAAAAAGATAAATTCCGATAAACACTGGACTTATTTTCCCGAAAAAGGATTTAAGTTTTATAGAGCCGGCATAAGTTCCAATTTTTCAAAACACATAACGCCTAAAAACACTTCATCCATGTATATTGAAGTCTCCTCATATGGAGAGCCCATAAATATAGTAAAAACCGAAAAAGACATAATCAAAGGTTTGATTAAATGCGGGATATTAAAAAGTTCAGAAGACATTATTGAAAAAATGTGGCTGAAAATTGAATGCGCCTATGTAATATATGACAAAGAAAGAACAAAAGCCCTGCCTGAAATATTTGATTATCTAAAAAAGCATAAAGTTTATTCCATTGGAAGATATGGCGCTTGGAAATATTCTTTTATGGAAGAAAGCATAACCGAAGGAATTGAAGCGGCAAAGGAAATAATAAAATCTAAAAGTTAAACTTCTTAATTATCAGTAAATCCTCGCAACTATATTTTTATACCCTGCTCTATGAGAGCTTTCTTCAAATCCTCTTTATACTTATCGCTCAATGGCAAAAGAGGCAATCTTGGCTCAAGCCCGCAAAAACCCATTAAATGCATCGCGTATTTTATCGGAATAGGATTTGTTTCAACAAAAAGACTTTTAATAAGCGGAAAAAGCTTTAAATGAATTTCTTTGGCTTCATTAACTTTACCTTTGGCAAACAAGTCGCACATATTGGCCATTACATTAGGCAATATATTGGCGGTGACAGATATTACTCCCTTGGCTCCTATGCTCATAAGCGGCAGAGTAAGAGCGTCATCTCCCGACATAATGGAGAAATTCAAATCCGTTAAAGCGGCTATTTCGCTTGCTTGGTCAAGATTGCCCGAAGCCTCTTTAATACCTATTATATTCGGATACTTCCGGCTTAAAGCCGCTACCGTGCTTGGAAGCATATTGATGCCTGTTCTGCCCGGTATATTGTATAGAACGATGGATTGATCCACACTTTCGGCCAAGGCGCCAAAATGGGCCATCATGCCATCTTGCGTCGGCTTATTATAATAAGGAACTATCGTTAAAAATCCGTCAACACCAAGCCTTGAAGCTCTTTTAATCATATCCAAAGATTTAGAGGTTGAATTGGTTCCGGTCCCGCATAAAACGGGCAATTTCCCTTTACATTCTTCAACGACTATTTCTATGACTCTTAAATATTCTTCAAGAGATAAGAGACTGGATTCACCGGTGGAACCGCAGGGAACTATCCCCGATGTTTTACTTTCCAAGTGAAAATTAACTATTTTTCTTAAAGCCGCTTCATCAATCTTATCATCCTTAAACGGCGTAACTATAGCCACAAAACTTCCTTTTAAATCAATCATTTATTTCTCCTTTAAAAACTTGTTTTGCCGGACCCTGAAGATATATATTTGAAATTTGAGTCTGACTTTTATAATCAAACCAAACTTTAAACTTCTCGCCATTTTTCGCTATACAAAATATGGGCCGTTTAATATTCTTGGAAACGGACATGGCTATCGCGCCGGCCGTAATTCCGGTCCCGCAGGCAAGAGTTTCAGCTTCCACACCTCTTTCATATGTCCTTATAAAAACTTTGCCGCCTTTCACGGCAACAAAATCCACATTGGTTCCCTGCCGGCCAAAAACCTTATTATGCCTTATTTTATTGCCCAAACCGTCAACATCCAAACTTTTAAGATTATTTACGGGAATAATCGCGTGAGGAACACCGGTATTTAAAAAATGCAATTTTTTAACGGGCGAAGGATATATTCCGCGATAATTTAAATTAACTTTATCCACGGCGGGCATTTCGATTTTAATTTTTTCTTTAGCTATAATTTCAGCCTTAAGAACGCCTTCTATAGTTTTAATATTAAACTTCTTTTTATTGATAACACCATTGCAACTTGCCCACCAAACGCAGCATCTGGCTCCATTTCCGCAAAAAGCTTCGGAACCATCGGAATTAAAATATCTCATTTCAACAGTGTCTTTTGACAGCTTTGTCACATATAAAAGCCCGTCGGCTCCCACGGAAGTTCCTCGCGCGCATAGCTTTACGGCTAATTTTTTTAAATTTAATTTCTCGTATTTTTTGCCGAACAAAAGAACAAAATCATTGCCCGCGCCCGACATTTTATAGAATTCAATTTTTTTCATATTCCCCGCCATTACTTGTGACCTGCTTGCCCCGTGGCGCTGTGGCGCCATGGGGTGCCTTCTTTTTGCATTGCCAATGCTATTTGTGAAACAAAAGAAGCTTTATTATTCGGAATACTCCTTAAATATTTATCACTTTCTTTTTTATTGCCTGTTTTCAATTTTACAATAGCCTTGGCTAAAAGGGCTAAAGAATCTTCACTGTTATTTTTTGTTAAATGATTAATCCCAAACAAAGCCTTATCATAATTGAAAACCATAATATTTAAAAATATTCCGTATAATGCCATATCCCGCCTGCCGGGAGATATTTCCTGAGCTTTATTTATATGAATTAAAGATTTTTTATACTCTTGTTTATATAAATATAATCTGGCTAAAATAAGCTGAACTTCCGCGTCTTTTTTAAATTCCACAGAAGTTTTTTCAAGCATTGCCAAAATTTTTTCGCTCTCACGAACCCTTATCAGCTCTCTCGAATACTCTTTGATTAAATTAAAATCTTTATATCCGCTCATTTCCAAAGCCTTTGAATAATTCTCCCTCGCCTTTTTATAAAAACCCAGGAAAGCGTAACTTTTCGCGAGTCCCGCCCGCGCTTTATAAGAAGAATTTTCATCCTCAATCAGTTCTTCAAACAAGGCCAAGGACTTTTCAAAAAAACCCGCGCTTAAATAAATATTCGCCAAGGATTCGCGGAAAAAATTATTCTTTGGATAAAGATTATAGGCCAGGCCGTAAATATCCAAAGCTCTGTCTATCTCATTTCTTTTCTCATAACAACTGCCGAGATATCTATAGGCCTCTTCTTTAAAATAAGAAGGCGGCTTGCTTTCAAGAAATCCATTAACTTTTTTTATAACTTGCGCGCAATCGGATTTCTCATAATCAGCTTTAATAATTCCGATATCCGTCTCGTATTTTTTTTTGGATTCGCCAGAAAACAACCAAAAAGCTCCGGCATTAACAGAAGAGAATAGAAAATGGAAAATAGAGAACAGCAAAATAAAGATAATCTTATTGAGCGGCATAATTAAAATTTCCTCATAATCAAATGAACGGCATCGGTAATATAAGCTCTTTTAAGTTTTTTTAATTTACTATTGGCTTCAATCACGCCCATATCTCCCGCTTCAATACATTTATTAAAATCAGCGGTCTTAACGGAACCGACGGAAGGCCTAAAAACAAAATCAGCTTCTTCCTGGGCTTGCGCAGAAAGCAAGCTTCCTCTTATATCTATTACCTGCATAAGAGAAAGCAGCACATTTTTCGGCAATACCTCTGGATCGCTTTCGGTTACGCTTGCCAGCACCCACTGCGCGCCCAATAATTTAGCGACATCCACGGGGAGAAAGTCCACTACGCCCCCATCAACCAAATACCGATGCCGGTATTTTATGGGCTTAAAAATTCCGGGAAGATTGGCGCTCGCTCTAACCGCTATATCAACGGGGCCGCTATTAAATATTATTTTTTCCCCCGTTTTAAAATCCATGGCCACGCAAGCAAAAGGATATTTCAAATTCTCGAAAGTATAATTGCCCAAACTCTCTTCAATAAACTCGGTTATATACTTTGGCGACATAAGCTTATCCCTAAAAATAAGATTTATGGCCTTTAAACCGCTGAAATCTTTTGAAATTTTTCTTGAGGCGGCCTCTCTTCCAAAATTCCAAATGCCCTCCATATTCATGCCGGAAGAATAAAGCGCTCCCACGACGGCGCCCATGGAAGTGCCCGCGATATAATCAATCGGAAAACCGTGGCTGACGAGAACATCCAGAACTCCCACATGAGCGAACCCTCTGGCTCCGCCACCCGAAAGCGCCAGGCCGACAGCGGGCCTGTCCGGCGGGCTTAAATTTATAACTTTGGCCCATAAAATATCGGTTAATATTTCATCATCCGAAATTTCCGTTGAAAATAAAACTCCGGTGGAAAAAAGAAATGTCGCGCAAGAGAGAAAAAAGGAAGCAATTAAAGGATGGATTTTTAAAAAGTCGGATACTATTTTCATTGAATAAAATCTCTGCCTTGCGCCCACTCAAGCTTAATCTTAGCCATCGTTTGCTCATAAACAGACTCAATATAACTTTTATCGAAACTATAAACTTCTTTAAGCGTTCTAAGGGCTGACATAGGCAAATTGTTTTTTCTTATGGAATCCCGATATTCTTTCTTTATTTTCACCAGAATATCTTTTCTTTTTTCCGATTCCTTCTGCCAAAAATCAAGATTCTCATTGGCATTAATCACTTCAAATCTTATTTCATCGCGCAAATCGCTTCTTTTAAGATCTCCCTTTCTTTGCTGAGCCCTTCTCTGATTAACTTGAGTCCATGTATCCCACGGAATAGGCAATTTAATTGCCAAAGAAGCTATCCAATTATTGGACTTCACATCATTTTGAGCGAAAGTATTATAACCAACCACATCATAACTGGCGCCCAAATAAACATTCGGATAACTCTTTATCATTGCCATATTAACCGCGATCTCGTCTATCTGCGCTTTATATATTTCGCTTTTAAGCTCGGATCTCATTTCCATGGCTGTTATAAGACTTTTATTCCTGTCTATTTTTACCTGGTGAATTCCAAATTCACCCGAAATGTCCACGGGTGGAATAGTTTGGCGGCCTATGACTTTTTGAAAAATCTTTTTAGCAAGACGCAGGTCTTTTTCATAAGCCGCTCTTTCACTGTTTAAACCGCTTATAAAAGTTTTAACTTCAATGGCTTCCCATTTGTCTTTTTTTATTTTCGGCGACAGGTTTTTTGCCTGCTTGCTCCAAAAATCGCTTATCTCAAGAATTTTTTTCTTAAAAAGCAGTGTATAAAACGCTTTTTTTGTAGTGGAAACAACATCCCTCTTGACCGTTTCGTGTTTTACTTTTGCTTCTTTATGAGCCGTTTTGGCTATTCTAAAAGTGCTTTTATTTCTGCCGCCCGTGTATATGGGCTGGAAGGCATACGCTCTTAAAGCGTAAAAATTTTCAGAGATGCTATTATCCAAATATCTGCCTCCAAATTCCTGAGGAAGAACCATGGGATATTCAAGATTAAGCCTTGTTAAGGTTCCGGCAAAAGAAAATTGCGGCAATGCCATAAAACGCGCTTCTTTAACTCTTTGTTTGGCTATTATTATATCCTGTTCGGCCGAAAGAAGCGTCGGATTATTCTTTTTTGAAAGCTCTACGGCTTTAGTAAGCGAAATCACTTCAATTAAAGGGGAGCCCGCGGCGGCAAAAACATTGCCGCATAAAAAAAGAACCGCGCATAATGAAATTACTTTTTTCATTGTCCCCACTCTATACTCCTCATTACCATGATTGCTCTTCCGTACTTGTGCTTCGTAGCTTTTCCGCCATTACTTCTTCGGTGGATCCGCCGGTTTGTTTGGAGGAAGTGAAGAAGTAGCCTTGGCGAAAAAGGGCCTAACTATATCTTTAAGGAAGAAAAAATCTTTCCAAGATTATCCGCTATTTGCTCAAGTTTATTTTTAAGCTCTGAATCATTGACCTTAGAGGATTCCTCTTGAAGCTCCCTGCGCAAACCGTCTATTATTATTTTATCGCTCTTAATGGCATTGTGCAAAGACTCCACCATAAGGTTAAAATTATCTTTTAAATCAACAAGATGGTCTCCTTTTCTAAGCCATACCCTGTGAGTTAAATCTCCGTTCGCGATTATTTTAGCGCTTTTTTCAAACTTGAATATGGGGCCGGCCATTCTATGAGAGATAACGGAAGCCACTATGATAACTATCACCAAATACATCAGAGCCTTCATCATAAAAAGCGGCGCCATTGAAAAAATATCATCCAATAAAGGATGCACCATGGGATGTTCGCTGACAAATTTGGAGACCGTCCACATTATATCCAAACCCACAATTAAGAAAGCTACAAAAACGCTGAGAAATATCAGCATCATATACTTATATTGCAAATGTTTTTTGATAAGTATCGTTTTTCTCTGAAACTGCTGTCCTGATTTCTTTTCTTTATCTTGCTCCATATAAATAACCCCTTTCAAAAATATAGAAATCAGATATCAGATATCAGAAATCAGACTTATAAGGAGTCCTCTTAAATTCTGACCTCTGGCATCTTGCTTCTGACCTAATCGCCTAATTAGAACAATATCTCCATCAAATCGCGCCAGTGTTTATCCACAGTCTTCAATTTTCCTGTCGCCTTATGCAGAGGAACTCCCATAATTCTATTTCCGACCAAAGCCGCCATCTTGCCGAAATTTTTCTTATGAATAAGGTGCGCCGCCTGCATTCCGACGCGCAATGAAAGAATTCTGTCAAAAACAGTCGGACTTCCGCCTCTTTGAATATGACCGATAACGGCAAATCTGGTTTCTATGCCGGTTTCCCTCTCTATTAAAGAAGCTATTTGCGAACCCATGCCTCTGTCTTTAAGTATGACATGTCCAAACTGGTCCAATTCTTTTTTTCCGGCTGTTTTTCCGAGGCTCCCAAGCTCCGCCGCTTCGCTTGTGACCACAAGAGCGAACTTTTTTCTTTTATACGACTCTTTGAGCTTTTTCATCATCTTTGAAACATCAATTTTCTTTTCCGGAATACAAACAAAATCAGCTCCGGAAGTTATAGCCGTAAATAAAGCCACCCAGCCCGCGTGCCGGCCCATCACTTCCAATACCATTATGCGTCTATGGCTTTTGCCGGTATCCTTAAGCCTGAAGGCCGCGTCCGCCGCCACCGTAACGGCGGTATCAAAACCAAATGTATAATCCGTAATGCTTAAATCATTGTCCATTGTTTTGGGAACGCCGACAACCGGCAATTTATACTCCTTATGGAGCTTTGTCGCGACTCCCAAGGTATCTTCACCGCCGATGGCAACCAAACCGGTAAGTTTTAATTTTTTAAAATTTTTAAGGCATTTTTTGACGGCGCCTTCAATCTTATAAGGGTTCGTTCTTGAAGTGCCTATATAAGTTCCGCCTTGCTCGGTAAAATATTCCGTTATCTTTTTATCAAGCTTTATGGTTTTGCCATCAACCAAACCCTTCCAACCCTCGGCTAAACCAACGCATTCATAACCGAGTTTTTCAGCGGCGTATACAACTCCCTTTATAGCGGGATTAAGTCCGGGGCAATCTCCGCCGCCGGTTAAAATTCCAATTCTCTTAGCCATATTATTTTCTCCTTTATTCCTTAGTTGCCTTTCTTTGTGTCTTGGCGTCTTTGTGTGGAATTGTTCTTTATTTTTTTCTCACACAGAGACACAGAGAACACCAAGCCGTAACTTAAAATTTGTTTTCTACTTTCCGTTTCTCTCCTTGTTTTATATCGCCGTTCCTTATTCCCTGTTACCTAATTACCTTGTTACCTAATTGCCTCCAGTTTCTTTTAGAAACTGGTCGTATAACTCATTTGAACTATTCTCTCGGACTTCCGCTTCGCGCCATTGGAAAAAGTAGTGCTTTTCCCAATTTCTCTAAGCGCCAAATCAATTTGGAAATACGGAGTCACATAAAATCTGGTTCCAATATTAAATCTTGAGGGATCGTTTGAATGAAAAAAGTTGTCATATTCAAAGATAAAAGAAACTTGGTCTTCCAGGGTATAATTCATACCGAGAAAGCCAAAAACATAATTGTCATCAAAATCAGAGACATTTAAGCCGCCGTGAAAAACCAAATTCGGCATACCGAATTCCTTAGAACCGACGACAAAAAGCCCTCTTCCTTTCTCCATATATTTTTTTAAATTTTTATCATAAAATTGTCCTTGGCCGTCATAACCCAAAGCCAAAGCGGGAGTATAATAACCTCCGTCAAAAAATCTGAATTTAACCTGAATTTCAGGACGCACCATTTTCATGCCGGCATCCGAACCTATGAATTTTTCAATACGCATTGAAGCGCCCAGATTCAGCCTTTCCATTACTCCGAAATTAAGATGACCGACAATCCCGCCGTCATTAAAAAATCTTGTTTTCATTAAAAACCCGTAATAATCCAAAATTCCCGCAGTAGGCATATCTATAAGAACGGTATCGGGAACGATTATATCCGTATTTTCATTTTTCTCGGCGTATAAAGCGCCGGAACACATCAGTGTTACGATTAATGATATTTGCGCAAGCTTCATTATTTTAAGACCTGTCTTCATTTATGTTTCTCCTGTTTTTTATTTTATAACATTTACGCAACGGTTAATAAGCGAGAAATTTTTTATTTCCCAAATTGCCGATTACTGATTACTGTCCACGCCAAGCGCCGAATCTATTTTAGACTGAAGCTCTTCAAGACTAAACGGCTTCTGCACTACTTCCGCCGCTCCGCTTAAAAGCGCTATCCCTTTTTCAGTGGAAACATCCCGGCTTGTCATGATAACTATCTTGGGCGCGGAACTTTCTTGTTTTGAAGAAATTTCATAAGCCACATGATAACCGTCTATATAGGGCATCATAACATCCAAAAGAATGATGTCAAATTTTTCATTTTCCGCTTTTTTTAAAGCTTCCTTTCCGTTCGCGACAAGCGCGACATCATATTCTTTCTTGATAAAATACGCTTCCAAAAGATCCAATATATCCGGATCGTCATCGGCTATTAAGATTTTCTTTCCACTTGCCATGTTTTCTCTCCAAGTAATTCTTCAATTTCTTTAAATAAATCATCACTCAACGCGACTCTTTCTTTAGTTTCGATAATATAATGAGCGTTCGCTCCGGTATCCACTTTAAAAAACACGGGAAAATCGCCCTTATGTTTGACCAGGATATGTTTAATATCCAAAAGTCTTTTTTCATCCAGCAGAACTCCGTCTGAAAATGAAATAACAAAATTCTTTCCCCATTCCTGAAAAATATTTTTAAAATCCATTATCTCTTCCGCGGCCAATTCAAAACTGTTTACGCCTCTGAAATCCGAAGAGTTAACACTTCCTTCCATCGCGATTATTTTATTGGCAAGAAGCATCTCATTGAGTTTTTTATATTGCCGGGGAAACACGCATACATTTACGGAATCGGATAAATCTTCCAATTCAAATTTCGCCATGGGCAGGCCTTTTTTTGTCATTATCTTTCTAACGCTCAATATTATTCCCGCCACCCTGACTTTGGTGGAAACGGAAACATTTCCTTTAATAATGGGCGCTATCTTGGAAGAAACAAGCATGCTCATCTGCCTTCTAAGACTTGTAAGAGGATGCCCCGACAAATAAAAGCCCAATACTTCTTTTTCATTTTTCAAAAGAGCATGCTCGCTCAAAGGCTCCACCTCATCATTGAGAAGCGTCTTCTTTTCAATCTCTTCAAAACCAAAAAGCATATTTTGATTTATATCTTCTTTTTTATTTTTTCCCTTGCCGCTAAAAAGGTCATCAAGATTATCCAAAACTTTGGCGCGAAAAACTTCCTTTATATCTTCGCCCGAAAAACAATCCAAAGCTCCCGATTTAATAAGCGACTCCCCCACCCGCTTATTAAACTTTCTATCGCTAAGACGGCTGATAAAATTATCAAGCGAAGTGAATTTTCCGTTTTCTTTTCTTTCTTTGACAAGTATTTCAACCACGCCTTCTCCGACATTTTTTACGGCATTAAGAGCGAAACGAATGGCGGGCGGAGCTTCTTTATAATGTTCAATGGAAAAATGACTGAGAGAATGATTAACATCCGGCCCTAAAACTTTTATTTGCATACTC
>DAOWCC010000097.1 GCA_030639665.1 Elusimicrobiota bacterium
AGTAACATTCTGACGCATTGTTACCGCGAAAGCTAAAAAGAAGGCCGTAATAAATGTGTTTTTTTCAGGGGCTATAAGCGCTAAAAGAGCGGGCATTAAATTGTCGGCCATCAAAGCCATGTATAAAGAGGGAATAAGGGCTATTACCGATGACGGCTGCGCTTTAATGAATGAAGATTTATTAAAACAAGCTTTAAAACTTTCCAAAAAATTAAATATTCCTCTTTTGGAGCATTGCGAAGATCCTCATCTTTCGGCGGGAGGAGTTTTAAATAAAGGCAAAGTAAGCGCGCGGCTTAAATTGCCGTCCGCGCCTCGGGAAGCTGAGATATTTATTGTTTTGAGAGATATACTGGCCGCCGCCGCTTTAAGAGCGCCACTACATATTCAACACGCGAGCTGCAGGGAAAGTATTGAGCTTTTAAGATGCGCCAAAAAATCGGGCATTTGCGTAACGGCGGAAGTTTGTCCGCATCATTTTACGCTTACCGATGAAGACGCGGCCTCTCTGGATACCAATTTTAAAATGAATCCCCCTTTAAGAGAAAAAAAGGATATAACCGCCATTAAAAAAGGCCTTAAAGACGGAACCATTGACACTATAGCTTCCGACCATGCTCCTCACCTGAAAAGCGCGAAGAAAAAAAGTTTTATCAAAGCCCCATTCGGCATAATAGGGCTTGAAACCATGCTTGCTTTGGTTATAAGCGAATTGGTTTTAAAAAAGATCATAAGCAAAAAGCGCATGGTTGAGCTTTTATGCTTAAATCCCTCTATCTTATTGGGTTTAAAATCAAAGGGAAGTTTAATGCCCGGCATGGACGCGGATATATGTATTATAGATCCGCTAAAAAAAATAAGTGTTCCTCATAAATTTGTAAGCAAGTCTTCCAATTCTCCCTTTATAGGGAAAAAACTTTCAGGCTGGCCGGTTTTAACCATAGTCGGAGGAAAGGTTGTATACAAGAGATGAACTTTCTATATAAACAAATAATAAGAAGATTGCTTTTTCAGATTAATCCCGAGCTTATTCATGATTTAATGATAAGTTTCGCTGTATTTTTTCAACGGTTTGATTTTATTTGCTCTATTATCGGCTTTGTCTGTAAAACCAAAGCGGAGCCTGTTGAAATTAAAGGCATAAAGTTCCAAAACAGGGTCGGACTCGCGGCGGGTTTTGATAAAGATTGTTCGGCGGCTAAAATAATGTCAAAAGTAGGCTTTGGGTTTTTGGAGCTTGGCACCATAACCTTAAGGCCTCAGCCGGGTAATCCAAAGCCCAGATTATTCAGATTGCCCGAAGAACAAGCCATCATAAACAGAATGGGTTTTAATAATATCGGCGCGAAGGCCGCTGCGAAAAATCTTGAAAAAATAGGCAAAATTGATATTCCGATAGGAATTAATATCGGTAAGAATGCCGACTGTCCTCTTGAAGACGCCGCTTCAAACTATTTACAGTCGCTTGAGATTCTTTATCCCTATGGCGATTATTTTACGCTTAATATAAGCTCTCCGAATACCAAGGATTTAAGAGCTTTACATGAAACTGAAAAATTTAAGAATCTGATAGAGCCTATTTTAAATTTTGTAAATTCAAAACCTGAAAAGAAACCGGTCTTTATTAAAATATCTCCCGATATTGAAACTTCCGACCTTGAGAATATTTCAAAGATGGCCCTGGAAATGAATTTTGGTTTGATAGCCACAAATACCACCGTAAGAAGGGATGTGTTAAAAAAGGATTATGGGGATATACAGGGCGGTTTAAGCGGACGGCCTCTAAAAGAACTTTCAAATGATATTTTAAAGAAAACCGTAGCGCTTGCCGACGGTAAAACTCCCATCATGGCTTCTGGCGGTATCGTAAATTGTAAAATTGCCGCTGAAAAGCTGGAATTGGGAGCTGATTTATTGCAGGTTTATACGGGACTTATTTATGAAGGCCCCTTTTTTGTGAAAGATATATTAAAATATATAAGCAATAGTAAGTAGAGAGCAGAAATTAGTGAGCAGTGAATAAGGATTTTTAAAACAGAGAATTGCTTTATGAAAAATACCGAATTAATATTAGCCTTGGATGTTGAAAATTTATCATCAGCTGAAAATTTATTATCCAAGTTTAAGGGGATTGTAAAATACTATAAAGTCGGCTCAAGCTTATTCACGCTTGAGGGGCCGAAAGTTATTGATATTGTTCATAAATACGGCGGAAAAGTTTTTTTGGATTTAAAATTCCATGATATTCCAAATACCGTTAAAAATGCGGTAATGAGCGCGCAAAAACTCGGCGTTTATGCTCTGTCTCTTCATATATCGGGCGGAGTCAAAATGCTGGAAGTTTGCGCGAGTCTGGATGAAAGGCCTAAGCTTTGGGGCATAAGCGTCCTTACAAGTTTTGATGAGGAATCTTTCGCTCTTACTGGCTTTAGGGACAATATTGCTTCAACAATGGATAAATTTTCGGATTTGGGAGTGTCTGCGGGTTTAAACGGTCTTGTTTGCTCGGGCTTTGAAATTGAAATGCTGAGAAAGAAATTTCCCGAAGATATTAATATAGTGGTTCCGGGCATAAGGCTTGGCAACGCGGATGACGATCAAAAAAGAATTATCACTCCCAAAAAAGCCAAAGAATTGGGAGCGGATTTCATAGTTGTGGGCAGGCCCATTCTTAAGAGCCAGAAGCCTGAAGAGACCGTCAAAATTATTTTAAAGGAGCTTGAATAAATGAACGCGACTGCAATGAAAAAATACTTCAAAGAATCCGGAGCTTTTAAGGCCGGACATTTTATTCTCTCATCCGGTTTGCACAGCCCTGATTATATTCAGTGCGCCTCGGCTTTAAAAAATCCCGAGAAAGCCCATGAATTGGGCGGCATGCTTAAAAAAATATGGAAAGGAGATAAGCCCGATTTAATTCTTTCTCCCGCTATGGGCGGCTTAATAATAGGCCATGAAACCGCTAAGGCTTTCGGAGTTGATTTTATTTTTACTGAAAGGCAAAACGGTAAAATGGTTTTAAGGCGCGGCTTTAAAATTAACAGAGGCGTTAAAATTATTATAGTGGAAGATGTTTTTACGACCGGCCGCTCCACTATGGAAACATATGAAATAGTTAAGGCTTACGGCGCCAATGTATTGGGCGCTCTTTCAATTATAAATAGAATGGGCGATAAGAAATTTTATTTTCCTTATAAGAGTCTTTTGAAAGTTGATTTGAAAGCTTACAGTTTTGGCGCTTGTCCGCTATGCGATAAAGGTCTGCCTCTTCAAAAACCCGGCAGCAGAAATTAATTAGTGATGTTTCTTATTGCCATGTTCCCAAATTGCCTTGTTGCCTAAATCGTTTTAGGTTCTTCTTCGGAGGTTTCTTCAGGCGGAGTTTCGTCATCTTCCATTTTTTCGGATAAATCCGTATAGAATATAAAGTAGAGAGTTCCCAGAACGCCGAAGCCTGAAGCTACCATTAAAGTCATTTCCGGCGATAAGAGCCAAAGAAAGCCCCCTCCCAAAGCCGCGACGGAAACCACTACATCTCGGATAAAATAATATGTGCCGTAAGCCATCGCTCGATTATCTTTCGGCGATAAATCCAAGATTAAGCCTTTTCTCGTGGGTTCGCCGAATTCTTTCAAGCCTCTGATTATAAAAGCCAATACCAAGGCTGAAAATGAATTTGAGAATAGAATAAATATTGGGAAAAGCGAGAAGAAAATAAAACTTATGACAATATACTTCTTTTTGCTTTTACGGCGCGCGGCTTCGCTTCCATTTTCCGAGTCATAAGCCTGCGAGCCGCTTTTTTCCACAAGATAAGCTACAGGAATATATATAAGAATGGCTGTAATCATTTCTATGGCGGTTAAAAGGCCGAATTGAAATGTTCCTATTTTTATAAATTTAACGCACCAGATTACCACAAAAGCATAGGGTATTTGTTCGCAAAAACGCACAAGTATATCCGATATCAATAGCCGTTTTAAAGTCGGGTTTATCAATTTGAACATTTTAAGCGGGCTGAATCTGAATTTCATTTTATCCGGTATCTTGGGAGTTTCCAGCAGATTGGACTGAATAAAAATTGAAATTACGGATAATATAAAAGCTATGGAAAAAGCCACTCTGATGCCTGTTATATCTCCCCAAATACTTAAACATGCTCCGCCAAGAATAGGGCCCAAGGCCATAGGCACCCTTCTGGTTATTGAATGAAGAGTAACGCCCATGGTTCTTTTATTAATGGGAATTGATTGGGATATCACGCTCATTATAGCGGGAAGGGATATCGCTGACCATGAAATAAAGAATATGGCGCCCACAATGGCGGCTTGCCAATAAGGAAATATTATTATTATCAAATAGCCTATTGAGGCCATGATATTAAAGAATATCAATGACTTTTTATAGCCGAATCTATCGCTTAAATATCCGCCGGGGATGGAATAAACGGCGCTTAGAAAATTATCCAGAGCGTTTAAGAGACCTATGGCAATACTGCCGCCGCCGAGAGCTATAATATAAAGCGGAAGAAAGCGTTCCCCCATTCTTTCGCCGAGTTCAACAAACAGAACAACCGTTAGGAGTACGGCAATATTCTTTTTTAGTGAAAGGAATTCGATTATTTTTTTCATTTAAGGTGTAATAATATAATTTAAGAATTCAATGACAAAATAGCTGTTAACTGCTGTACTGTCGCGCTGTCGCACTATCGCGCTAATTTATTATACAATTAAAAATATGAGCGCGAAAAAAATATTACAAACGATTTTAATTGTGGGTATTGTCTTTTTTGTTTATTCCGGTTTAATTGTTCGCGATACCCATGCCAGAGTATATTCATCTAAAAATGGAAAATACACCGTGGAAGTGAAATCCGATTTTTCGCGCGATGCCGGAGACGCTCACTATAAAGTAAAAGATGAAGACGGAGAAATTATTTCAAAATTTAAAACGAAATTATCTCCCATATCAATGATGCCCTTAAATAACGGCAAAAGAATTATCGGGTTTTATGGCTCTGTCGGGAGAACTGTTATCATAACTCAATTGCGTTTCTACAGTATGGAAGGCAAGCTTATTGGAAAATATGGTTTATTCGCGACCGGCAGCGGCGGTCAAGATATAACGGAGAATGGCGAATATTATGTTTATAGCTGGAGGAAGGATAAAAAAAGCGGAATTGATTTGTTTGATACACGAAGCGGAAAAAAAATATGGAGTAAAACTTTTAAAAAATTGGTAAGCGGAGTTAAGATTTCAGATGACGGACAATGGGTTGTCGCAATGTTTAAGAAAGGCGGGTCAAAAGAAATTTATTTATTGGACAATGAAGGAGATTTAAAATGGTCCGGCAGTATTAATACCCGCAATATTTGCGCCATATCTTCCATAAATGAAGACGGCTCTATTTTTGAAGTAACTGAAAGCAAGATGGTTCATGATGAAGAAGACGGTTATATGCATAGGGTGCGTGTAAAAAAAATTATTTATGCCAATAATGACGGTGAAGTGGAAATAGCGGAAATGATTGTTTCCCCCCGCTAAAACTCCTGTTAGAAATTCAATTTATCAAAAAATAAAAGCGCGCCGAGAACGGCAATAATAATGCCGGCTATTCTTTCGGTATAGAGCAGGGCTTTTTTATGTTTGGCAATCCATT
The DNA here is from genome assembly GCA_030639665.1 of Elusimicrobiota bacterium. Lineage (GTDB taxonomy): Bacteria > Elusimicrobiota > Elusimicrobia > Elusimicrobiales > UBA9959 > JAKLQJ01. The sequence continues at coordinate 5,660 of DAOWCC010000097.1, forward strand.
GGAAGAATTTCGCCGTTAAAAGAGCCGAGAGTATGAACGGTATGGCAAGTCCTATGGAATAAACAAAAAGAAGAGCGACACCTTGATAAATTTTATCACTGCCGGCTGCCAGCGCCAATATGCCGGCAAGTATCGGTCCGATACAGGGCGACCAGCCGAGCGCGAAAGCGAATCCCATCAAAAATGAGCCGAAATGGCCGGGCTTTATTTTTTTCATTGAAAAGTGTTTGTCATAATTTAAGGCCCTAAAGCTTATGAGGCCCGTCATATGTATGCCCATGAAAAACAGTATAAAGCCTAAAACTTTGAGCAGTATGTCTTTGTATTCGAATAGGATATTTCCCAAGCTTGAGGCGGCTGCGCCGAGAATCGAAAATGCTATGGAGAAGCCCGCCGTAAAAAACAGGGAATTGATTACGGCTTTTTTTGTCGCGGCTTTATGGTCGCCTTCGGAAAGTTCCTTCGCTGAAAAGCCCGATATTAAAGATAAATAACCAGGTAATAGCGGAAGCACGCATGGCGTGAAAAAAGAGGCTAAGCCGGCGGCAAAAGCTGTGATGTAAGCTATCATAATCTGGAATCCTATATGTTTCTGGCGGGGTTTAGGAATTTATTTGTGAGTATTCCGAGTATTTAACTATTTTCATTTTATGTTTTTCTATAGTGGGCCAATGAGCCGTTTCAACATATTCCATAACTTTATCCCAATGTCCGCGGCTTTTGAGTATCAGGTCGCAAACTTCTCTTACCGCCCCCTGTCCGCCGGCTTTTTCAGTTATAAAATGAGATACTTTTTTAACTTCTTCAATGGCATTATTCGGAGCGCAGGCAAGACCCACTTTTTTAAGCACCGGTATATCCGTTAAATCGTCGCCGATATAGGCCGTATTTTCGGGTTTTATTCCGGCATCTTTCAATATTTCTTCCAGAGGTTTTGTTTTGGAAAGAAAGCCCTGATAGGCATATCTCATTGCCAATGTTTTGGCTCGCTCTTGGGCGTCTTCGGATTCTCTGCCCGTAATTACCCCGCTTGAAATGTTGAAAAGGGCGAGCATTCTGATGCCAATGCCGTCGACGGCGTTAAAAGATTTAAATTCCTGTGTTTTTCCGTTTTGTTGAGGGAGGAAGTACATTTTTCCATCAGTCAATACTCCGTCCACATCCATCAAAAGGAGTTCAATTTTTTTAGCTTTTTCAATAATTGTCTTATCCATAGTTTAAATTATACTTAAATTGGGAGGAGTAATCTTGAGTATATAAGTCGGGGTCCTGCCGCCGATTCGCCTTTCGGCTTCCTTCACTCCACCCATCCCCTGATAGGTTGCAGGATAGCATCGCGAAGTTCACCTTTCCGTTGCAGGACCTCAAGGCTAGAATTGGCGTCACCCCTCCTTTTTTCAGGATGTGTTCTCCGTTAAATATCCCGCCCTAATTAAGATACTGCGGAATTTCCCTCTTGCCAGTGTAAGGAGAGCCCCATTATCACTGCTTGTGAAGCGTAGTTTTATAATTAAGGAAACTTTTTTTATTGTAGTTTGCCTATATAAATAAAGTAAAATAATAATTAGGAAAGAAACTTGCGACATTATGCAGGATATAGGTAAATTATAGGGATAAGAATTTAAAAACTTTCAATTCTTTCCGAAGATATTGGTCATTTTAGAAGATAAAATAAAGGGGATATAATGAGAAACAAATCCATATTTATGATTGCCTTATTGGCGCTAATGAGTTTTAATCTTTCGGTTTTTGCCGGGGAAGACAAATATAGCCAGCTTGCGGTAGAAATAAGCAATGCCGCCGGAGAAGGACTGGTTGATAAAAAGATAGCCATTATACCGTTTTCATATGCCGACGGAAGAGACGGAACCACAGACGGTTCCATCATAAGTGAAAGACTTACAATGAAAATGATAAATCTCCAAAAATTCGAAATAATAGAGAGAAGCGTTTTGGATAAGGTTATGAATGAGCTTAAGCTTCAATCATCGGGAATAATGGATGCGGGCAGCACTAAAGAGCTTGGAAAGGTATTGGGTGTTGACGCTATAATAACCGGAACGCTTGTTGAAAGAAAGGGCGGAAAAATTGAAGTCAATGCAAGACTGATTAAAACCGAAACGGCTCGAGCTATAGGCGCGGCGCAAATTATTATTGAAAAAGATTGGCTTGGTGGCGATGAAGCCATTGTTCAACCGGTTCAGCAAGCTATTTATGAAACCAAGCGTAAACCGGTTGCCAGACCACGGACCAGAGGAGAGCATGAATACGGTTTTTTTGATTTATTTCTTGGTTTTGGATCTCCCAATATAAGTTTGGAATTTGCCAATCCCTTGAATAATATTACCTTAACAGCCAATGCAAGTGATCCTACTAATGATTTGGGAATAAATTATTCTGGAACACCTGGAGATTTTAGGTCGATAAAATGGACTAAGCTTGCAAGTGATGGCGTGGGTCCGATAGCTATGCGTGTTGGCGGCTTTGGAAAAGGCTCCATAGGCGGATCTATGGAATTATCGCTTGAAAAAAGAAATATCAAACCCCAGTCCACCACTTGGACTTTGAATAATGGTTCTCCGGGCAATTTTACATTCAATAGTGAAGATTATCTTACGGTAACATCGTTTGGTATAAGCGGTGATTTGCTAATTAGGGTTCCTGGCGAGAAAGTGGATCCTTATTTTGGTATTGGTTTGGGGCTTTCTCTTAATTCCATCACACTTCCATATGTTAAAGGTTTTACCAATTCATCCACTTTTTCTAAGCCTGTAGATCAGATGGGTATCGGTCTTATGTTTAGACTTCCCGTGGGCGCGAGAATAAGAATTAATGATAAAACTCAGATTGTTGCCGAACTTAGATATGAATTAAATAGTATAGGGTTCGATAGAGATATTAAATCTGAAGAAGACCGTATAGTTATCAGCGGTGTTAAATTTCTGGTAGGAATGGGATTTAATTTTTAAAAAGATTCAATAATTTAAAACAATTGTCATATTCACGGATTAATATATGAGTGGCAGTGATATTTTCCTAGGTCTCACTGCAAGATAGCAACTCGAGAAATTGTGTCCGTAGCAGTCCTTTGAAAGCCCAGACTTCAAGATAGCTAAGCAAGAACTTGTGTCCCCAGTAGCCCTCTGAAAGCATAGTCCACCCCACTCACCCAATTTATGATAAGGCGGAATTACTCCCCAGGCCTATATAGGGAGAGCTTTAGAAAATTATTTTTGATAATGAAATTTAAATGCTTCTATTGGTTAATTTTTCGGCGAGGAGGATTTCCTCTTTTCTCAAGGCGTAATTCCTTGGCAATGAGCCCATGTATTTAAAGAAAAACCAGTTTATGGTTTCTTTCAGCCAAATATTAATATCCGTTGA
>DAOWCC010000215.1 GCA_030639665.1 Elusimicrobiota bacterium
ATATAGACGCCGGGCGTCTTTGGAAGATGGGATATGTTCATAGTAATAGAGTCCTACAGTGCTGTTGCCTATTGCGCTTTTAACTCCTTGCTTTGCTTCTTGCTTTTCCCAATAATTTTAATATTGAGTTTCTTTCTTTTACATTAAACAGCTTCAATAAAGTGAAATATACGAGTATTGATGAAACAATGGTAATTAGCGTCGCGGGTATATGTCCGATTGATAAAAGCAGAAAGGAATTGAAATATTTGGCAAACACTCCCATGAGAATAGAGGCCGGGATTATTTTTCCTAAAAGTATGAATGTGTTCTTCTCCAGTATGCTGCCTGAAAATTTCTTATTAAGAGTTTTTAAAAATATAAAGGCCGCAAGCAGAGCCGTTATGGATGTGGCAAGCGTAAGGCCGCCAGCTCCCATATATTTGGCAAATAAGGCGCAGAGGCCGGTATTTAGAATCATTTGGAAGGCGGTTATTTTCAAAATAAATTTTATATCGCCCGCGGCATAGTAAGCCGCGCTTACTATTTTATTTATGCCATAGCCCATAAGGCCCATGGAAAAGAAAAATAGAACCTCGGCGGTAAGCAGGCTTTGCTGATAGGAAAATTGTCCGTGTTCAAAGAGCGTTCTGACAATGGGTAAAGCCAAAACCAAGATGCCGGCTGTCGCGGGAGCTAAAATAAGCAGGGTTAATTTAATGGAAAAATTAAAAGTTTTTTTAAATCCCTCTTTTTCCCGAAGCAATAGATTTTTCGAAAAATCAGGTAAAGCCACTTGCGCCGCGCTTACGGCGAAAAGAGCGATTGGAAAATGTATTATTCTTGCCGAATTGTAGATAGCCGTAATGGAGCCTGAGGCCATGAAACTCGCGAAAATGGTGTTTATGAACATGGCTATTTGATCTTGAGCGATACTTAGTATAGCGGGCGCCATCATTGCTATGGCGGGCATTATTTTTGGGTTTTTAAAGGGGTTTGCCCATTTAACGCGATAGAGTTCTTTTTTTATTAAAGGAAAAAGGGCGATACATTGAACCGCTCCCGATAATGTGGCAATCGCGGCAAGCAAAAGTAATTTTGTTTTTACTTCAAGCGCTGAGAGAAAGCCGAAATTAAGGGCGGTTAAATAGCCGATTATGATAATTGAAAATATCGCCGGAGCCAGAGCGGGAGCGAAAAATCTTTTAGAAACATTAAGAGCGCTTTGAAAAACCGCCGCCAATGTTACAAATATAATATGAGGCATTAAAATGGCCGTTAAAAACACCGTTAATTCGTATTGCTCGGGATTTTTAAGGAAGCCATAGGAAATTAGTTTTACCAATTCATATCTGAATATTACAGCGATAACGCATAGTATGATTGAAGCGCCTACGGAAAATATCAGTATGGCGCTAAAAAAACTTACCGCTTTTTCATGGCTTTGCTCCTTTTCTTTAGCCAATAAGGGAACTATGGACGCGTTTATAGCTCCTTCGCCCACGGTTCTTCTTAATAGATTGGTTATTCTAAAGGCGGCATAATAGGCATCCGTTAATTTTCCACCGCCAAAAATAAAGACAATCATGGCATCTCGCGCGAAACCCAGTAGTTTGGAGATAAGGGTGGCGGAAGAAAAACCCAGCAGATTTTTAATGAAAGTTGATTTGGTATCCATAAATTTAATAAACTGTACTTATATGGCTAAGTTAAAAACAGGACGACATACAAGTGCAATAAAAGCGTTGAGACAATCTGAAAAAAGCGCCGCTAAAAACAGAGGCGTTAAAGCTAGAATAAAGCTTGCGGTTAAAGAGCTTGATTCTTGCATTACCAAGCAGGATATTGAAGCTGCCCAAAAAGTTTTGCCTAAAATCTATTCACTCTTAGATAAGGCATCCAAAAAAGGCGTTATTCACGCTAAAGCGGCCTCAAGAAAAAAATCAAGATTATCAACTCGCGCTAAAAAAGTTGTTAAACAACCTTCCGTAAAATAATCTCTATTGCTTTTAAACTTTTTGAAAAAAAGGCTGATAAGCGGTGAGAGAGTATTTTGTCGGATAATTTCATTTTGAACGCAAAATCCCGTAAATAATCTGCGTTAAGATTAGCGCGGGATTTTTATTTCTTGATGATTTAAATAAAGCTTCCGCTTCCAAGCATCTGTCCATATTTTTAATAAGAGCGGTTTTTGAAAAATTCATAACAGCTTTATTTAAGTAGTAATATTGGCCCTTACTGACGCCTACGGCATAATGTATGGTTTCAGCCGGCATGCCCGAATTTGATAATATTTTTGCTCTCAACATTTTCTGCAAAGTGGAAGATATCGTATAAATAATTCTTAACGGCTCTATTCCCTGCCCCATTAACACATCTATAATTTCAAGAGCTTTGTCTTTATTTCTGTCTTGAATGGCGTTTGAAAGCTCAAAGGGATTTTGTTCCTGTGAAAATCCGATTGAGCGCAGAGCGTCTTCTTCTTTTATCGGAGTTTTTCTGCCGTGATGATACGCGATTAATTTATCCGCTTCATTTTTTAACGCGGCCGCGTCCGTTCCCACCAGTTCAATTATGACGTTAACGGCTTGAGGTAATATCACAGCGCCTTCTTTTTCGATGCGGGAGCGCAGAAAGTTTTGAGCTTCATCCTCATTGAATTTTTCAAAATTTACAATAATTCCTTGAGTTATGTTTTTTGCTATTATATCGCTGACGGCGGGTTTTTTATCCGACATTAAAACAAAACGGGTGGAGGGTGAAGGATCTTTAATATAATTTACAATTTCCGAAAGTTCTTGCGCCTTTAGCGCTTCAACGCCATTCAATATTACTATTCTCAAATCTGAAAATACGCTGGTGGTATTGGCTTCGGACAATACGCTTGAGATATCCGCTTGCGGAGCGCTATGCGAGGAAAAATTAAAATCATCGGGCTTGATAATAGCTTTAAGCTTTTTTACCGCCGTTTCTTTTAAAGTTTTTTCTTCGCCCAAAAAATAATATACATTTTCAAATTTCTCTTTCGACCAATTTGAAAAAAGTTCTTTTGGACTTATATAATTCATTATTTATAACCTATAATTGTTTTGTTTCTCAGGCCTTTGGCCGGAGAATTTATTTATCCCGCTTTTAATGGGATGTGGGGGTGGAAATTTTAATATCCATGGGTATTTTTTTCTGTGAGGCGCTTGTTGCCGCCCCAAAACCTTCCGTAGTGCGTTTTACAATATCTTTCGCTATCATTTCCCA
>DAOWCC010000227.1 GCA_030639665.1 Elusimicrobiota bacterium
ACCCTGCGCGCTCTAAAGTTTTTAAAAACTTGTGGCCCATATCTACGGTATAACAATGGTCAAAATTTATCATGTGCATATAAATCTCCTGCTAAACATTATAGAAAATATAAGGCCCCTCCTTTAGGCTTGGGTATGTAACGGCAGTTTTGCGCAGCAAATAGGAGTGAGTGGACTGGGCTTTCAAAGGATTACGGACACAAGGCTATGCCGGGTGTCGTATCAGAAAGCTATGCTCATCAGACGACAAAGTTCTCGAGTGGCTATCGTGCAGTGACACTTTTACAATAAATACAATCACGAGGAATGGTGGTAAAGATTTTACGGCGAACGATATTGGGTTTTTGACCTAGGATTTGTAGTTAATTCCACTGGAACAGCGGGTGGACTGAGCTTTCGAAAGGACTGCTACGGACACAAGTTCTCGCTTATCAATCTTGCAGGGTGTGAAACTTTGCCACATATATCCTCAAAACAAAAAACCTCGGACAAAATCCGAGGTTTTATGGTTGCGGGGGCAGGATTTGAACCTGCGACATCAAGGTTCTGGGCCTTGCGCGCTACCGGGCTGCTCTACCCCGCATAGTTAGTATAGCAAAAACGCGGGATATAAGCAAAAACAAAAAATTATACTTCAATCAGATACAAATATTAATTCGCCAGAACATACTGGCTGAAACTCATCAAAAACAAGATCATTTCAGAGGAGTTGCCGGCATGGCCCTTTATTTTGAGTTCGTTTCTTGAGGCAAAATTATCGCGGCTGATTTCAAGATTAATGCCGGGAGCTTGAACGCGATAGCCTCCGGTTCCCAAAAATAATTTATCCGTTCTTATGATAAAATCCCTGAAACCGAATTCCATGCCGAAAGCGGAACCCGTTATTTCATATTCGGTATCAACTGAACCGGCCTTCCGAGACAGAATTCTGAGATTTATATCATCACCCTCCGCGTAAAACACATCATAGCTTCTTTTACTCATGCGAAATGAAAGGTCGCCGGTTTTTGATTTGCTCTTAATGTCCGCCTCTTTATATGAGGAAAATCCGCCGGAAAATTTTAAATTCGGAAGAAAATCAACCAACCCCATAAGAACGGCGATTGTTTCAGGTTTAAGTTCGCGATTAGAGGAGGAGACTTCCATTCGATTTAAACCGACTCTTTGTTCAAAATTTAAGTCCATTCCCGCTCCGCTGACAAGCAATGTTTGCTGTGAGCCGAAAACATCCTTTTCAATAATCATCGGATTCATGAAATCGATTTCTTGTCCGAAAATATTTCCCGTCGCTTCATATTTAACGGAACTTGAAAACGAATCGCGGAATTTTATCCGAAGTTCTATGTCGCCCCATTGCCTGACTTCATATTCACCGTCAAATATTTTTTTAATCGTAAAATCAAGATATTGCCCTTCGCCCTCATGAAATTTAAAAACAGAGACATCGGTTTTTTTCGGTTTGATAAAATCTGTTTCAATATCGCCCGGAACATTCATCAATGTTTTCAAATAGCTGTCATAGCTTAAAAGTTCCTGTCCGAACGCTTTTTGAGATTGTAAAGCTAAGCAAAAAACGGCAACTGCCGATACAAATAACGCTTGTTTTATAATTTTCATCTTTCTCCCTTATTTTCCATAAGTTCATTAAATCATCTTAAATATTCTACCATCAAACAAAAAAACACGACAGGGTCAAACGACCTATCTTGCCGAAGTTATTTGGCCCATTTATTTTTTTATTTCTAAGGTGTCTATTTCATCGCCGCTTTTATCATAAACAACCATATTGAGAGTGTTCCTCTTTATTTTTAAATAAGCAAAATGATATGTTGGAATAAACTTGGCCGACCAATCATAATTGGTTCTTTTGAAATATAAAGGAGCTCCCCCTCCGCCGAGAGTTACATAAACAATGCCTTCATCTTCATCCACTTCTCCGTTTTTAACGGGATAAGTTCTTTCATAGTTATGGTCATGTCCTTGAAAAACCAAGTCAACATTGTATTTTAAAAATAAAGGTTCCAAAACCGCCCGCAAATCCTCGCTTGAACCATGATAGCCGTTTGAATACATCGGCTCATGAAAAAAAACTATATTCCATTCATGTTTTGAACGGGACAAAACCCATTCAAGCCATTTGTATTGCTTGGTGTCCTTGGCTATGGAAGGAGCGGACACAATGGAATAAAAAGAATTTACATCCAAAGATATGAAGCGGGCATTGCCGTTATCAAAATAGTAATAATGAGGAGTTTTGCCTTTTGTGGGCATGCTGGGAAAGGGAGAATAATTTTTCTTTAAAAATTTAATGGCATCGGCGTCTTTATAGAATTTACCGTATTCATGATTGCCGATGGAAATATACATAGGATGTTTGGCTATAATATTTTTATACGGCAGAAAATACTGCGCGTCCGCGTCTTTATCCAAGCCGTCCTGAACCAAATCTCCCGTATGAATTAAAAAGTCCGGTTCAAATTTTTCCATTTGCTCGGCAATAGGATATTGATCGTCGGAAATTGACCCCGAATCTCCAAAGGCTATAAATTCCACGAAAGGCTTATTTTGGCCTTTGAAAGTTTTAAAGGTATTCTCGGCCGCCTTATAGACTCCGGTATTATCATTATTTGGAATAAATAGCCTATAACAATGTTTGGTATCGGAGAGAAGCCCGTATAAAACAAATTTCTGCTCAATGGCAGGAGAGGCTATTGTCATAAATCTATTGCAATTTGGATACGCCCCATAGGTAAGCCAAGCGTTTGTGGATTTATTCAGTCTAAACCGCAAAACACCTCTATCGATATTTAAGTTTTCAATATATGGCGCACTGATAATTGCAGCCGCAAATATTTCCATCGGCTGAGCAAAAACAA
>DAOWCC010000210.1 GCA_030639665.1 Elusimicrobiota bacterium
AAGACGAAGAACAAGGCCTATTAGTTGTTTTACAAATACGGAAAGTATGGAAAGAATAATTTTTGCCGTCTTTAATAGGCAGAATAATATTTGGAGAGAGAAGCCTTTAAAAGAAATTACACAAAATTCTTGACATTATCATTTAAGTGAAAAAAGAGATTTTTTATTTTTTAGAAGAAGAAATAATTCTCTCAAACAAAGCAATCGTCTTTAAAAAAGCATTATCCCATGAAAAATCCAAAGCTCGTTTTTTAGCTATATCCGAAAATTTGACCTTTTCTTCAATTGTCCTTTCAAGTATCTCTAAAACACCCTTTGAAAGGCCGTCAATATCTCCAAAATCATAATACACGGAAGCATCACCTAATACCTCGGGCAAACAGGGACTCTTTGTTGAAATACAATTACACCCATGCGCAAGAGCCTCAACAGCTACAAAACAAAATGATTCCACTCTGCTTGTCAAAACAAAAACTCCGCAATTTGCATAATACCATGACAAATCCTTCTCCGGTATATTGCCAAGCCAGATAATATCATCTGAAACACCCAAATTCTCAGCAATTTTTTTAAGACTTGTAAGATAGCCAGAAGCTTCTTTTCTGGCTCCGCCCGCAATACATAACTTGGATTGAGGATTCTTAACTTTAATAGCAGGCATAGCTTTTATTAAATCTTCCAGCCCTCTATAAGTTTCAATTGAGCCCGCGGTAAAAACAAAGTTTTCCGGCAAATTTGATGGAACCTCTTCTGGTTTATCTATTACGCCCGGCTCATTACTTCCAAAACTTATTGCTTCAAGCTTTGAACTATCGGTTTTCCAAGTGGAAACAATAAAATCTTTCACAAATTTTGTCGGAGTTATTATCGCCGCCGAATTTTTTATAGCCATCTTAGATTCAAATCTTCTGGCAAAAGATTTTAGTTTTTCAATAATACCACAGCCAGTTTTATCTCCCGTTAAAGGCGCCATATTTTGAAGCAAAGTCACTATTGGAGCTCCATCATATTTAAAACCTTTCTCAAGAGTTGATAAAACTATATCTGGTTTAAAATCATCAAGCTTCTCAACAGTTTCCGCTTCCAAACCCCTTCTCAAAAAACTAAAAGGACGGCATTTATCAAAAATTACTTTCGGTAATTTTGAAGAAAACCAGCTTTCAATATCCAAAGTATAGGGAGAAATACAAAGAATTGATTTAATTTCTGAAGACGCTGAAAATCTCGGCAGCATATTAACGATATACTTTTTATGCCCTCCGCTTATTCCTCCGCCTGTAAGATTTATAATCGCAATGCGCATTATGATTTTTCCAAGTATAACCAACTCAAAGCTAAAACATACCAATATTCTGGAAATCTAAAGGAGTCTACTAAAAATCCCAACAAAGAAACACTAGGTATACATACAAGAAGTATTATGCCAATATTTTCAACACCATTATCCCCTTATAGCGTATATTTTTTATAAACTGAAATAAAAATATAAAGCCATATTGAACACCATATAAAAAGACCTAAACTACCTCCCTCAGCAAAAATCCTGGCAAATAGTCCATGTACTGGAGGCCACGGACTCCCAACAATATCAGACTTGTAAGACCTAATCTCTATATTATCTTCTACCCAGTCCGGAATATGGTCTTTGATATGAAACCCATACTGTCCCAATCCTAAACCCACTATTGGATTTTCTAAACCCATTTTTATGCCGGCGACTTGCATAGCTTTTCGAGTAGAGTTTGAAGCTTTATGAATATTCTGGTTATTATCATTTAGCAAAGTAGTAGGTGATGCCTTTGAAAAAACCAATACAAAAAGGGCTGGAATAATAAAAAGCAATATATAATGCCGTATAAATTTAGAATTAAACCTCTTTAAAGAATGAAAACAGAGGTAAAGAAGCACTTGAAAATTAAGCATTATCAAAGCCGCTCGGGAAAATGAAAAGTACACCAGAATTAAAACACCTATATATAAAGCTACAACCATTAGTTTTGTCTTTTTTTCCTCAAAAGCTGAAATAAGCCACGGCAAAGAAAAAGAAAAATATATGGCGATAAAAGAAGGCTCGGCAAATAAAGAACGAGCCCTAAAAGCATATCCCGATCCTGAATGCATCATTTTGCCTATCATTGCCAATAAGCCTATTTCAACTCCCCAAACCATTGAGATTATCTCAAAAAACCCATAAACAAGAATCAAAATATAGGAAAATAAAATAACTCGAGAAAATAACTTATTCACATTCTCCCAAGACAGACTTTTTAAAAAATTATAAATGGCAAAAACAGAAAAAATTTCAAATCCCAGTAAAAGAAACTGTACCACAAACTTTTCCAATCCACCTCTTCCCTTAAACGAAGACTCTGTTATTGAATTAAAATTCATAAATAAACTCGCTGCAAATAATATTAAAAATAGAAATAGTAAAATCCAGCTTCGATGAGAAGGAAATGTGAATTTTCTTTTTGGAAAAAAATAAACCAAAGAAAGCAAAACTGCAGGTAAAAGAAAATAATTTCCGGCTTCCGCTCCCAATTCTCCAAGATATTTTTTAAAGTAAGGAGGGAATCCATTAATCGGAAGAAAAAAGATTGAAAGCAAGAAGAGAAACCCTATAATTTTATAAATAGAGCTTTCATTCGAACCAAAGCCTTTAAAAAACTTTGTCATTTTGAAAATCCCCGAAAAAAAGACAACCTGGAAATCAGTTTAATTTTCCCGATACAAAACAAAGTCATAATAAATTTTAAAGGTACATATTTAAAGCGGTAAAGAGCATTAAAAATTATTCTGACAATCTTAGAACTGCCATATCCCAAATTGATTCTGACCTTATCCATCTCCGTTCTTGCGTATTTTCTCATCCTACCGGAAACTGTTATTGATGAGCCATGTTTTCTAAAACATGAAAAAAATAAATTTATTTTTTTAAATTTAAAACCAAATTTTGCAGCCATGGCATAAAATTCATGATCCATACAGCTTTTATCATCAACATTGAATCCATCAACTTTGTCATATACTTTTCTTCTCCAAAAAGATGATGGTTGAGGCAAAGAAAAAACTTCAAACACATGCTCCTTCAGGCTGAAGGGAAGAGCCACACAAATATTGTAAATTTTATCATCAATATCGGTCACATAAGCATGTCCATAAATCAAATCGGCTTTTTTATCCGCAATAAATGTCTTTGCAATCGCATGCAAAGTTCCGGGCGTATATATATCATCAGAATTGATATAAGCGCATATTTCCCCTGTCGCGACTTTAAATCCCTTGTTTATAGCATCAGATTGTCCTTTATCATTCTCACTTACGGCATAAGTCAAATATTTTCTATA
>DAOWCC010000145.1 GCA_030639665.1 Elusimicrobiota bacterium
AAGACGAAGAACAAGGCCTATTAGTTGTTTTACAAATACGGAAAGTATGGAAAGAATAATTTTTGCCGTCTTTAATAGGCAGAATAATATTTGGAGAGAGAAGCCTTTAAAAGAAATTACACAAAATTCTTGACATTATCAGGGCAAAGCAACTAAATTTCATTTCTGCATAAAGATGGAATAGCCTTGGACAGCGTCACTTTTAGATCGTTCGTACAAGCCTATGGCAGTGCCGTATTAGAGGCTATGCCTATCAAACGGCGAAACTTCCGACACCTGATGAAGCATTGCTTCTTTTATTGTAAAATTATCTATCTTATGAAAAAAATAAGTTTCAAATCGGTAAATAAGATTTTCACGGCGAATTTAGATTTTAGGGATTTGATTAGCCTTAGTTTAAAAAAAACAAGCGCCACAAAAGCCCTTGATAATATCTCTTTTGATATCCATGAGAGTTCCCTTATAGGCATTTTGGGAGAAAACGGCGCGGGCAAAACCACTCTGCTTAAACTATTATCCGGCCTTCTAATTCCCGACAGCGGAGAAATTTCACTTTTGGGACTTAAAGACAATTCGGAAATAAAAAAGCGAACCGGATTGCTTCTCAATCAGGACAGAAGTTTTTACTGGCGGCTTACGGCAGAAGAAAATATAAACTTCTTTGCCTCAATGTACGGATTGGATAAAAAAACGACTCGGGAAAGAACTGAACGGCTCTTTGAAGTTTTAAATATTGATAAAACAATTTATAAAAAACGCTTTGACACCTTATCTTCGGGAATGATGAAAAAATTCAGCATAATCAGAGCCCTCCTTCACAATCCCGATATCGCGCTTCTGGATGAACCAACCAAAAATTTGGATTACGCCTCATCTTTAAGATTTAACGCTTTCGTCCGAAATTATCTGGTAAAAGAACAAGGTAAAATTGTGTTTTATGTAAGCCATGATATGCGCGAAATTGAGGAAATAAGCGACAAAATAATGATTCTGCGCAATGGCAAATTATTAATTTTTTCCACCATAAAGGAATTGCGCGAACGCCAAGAAACTTCTCTCGCGAATATCTTCGTAAAAACGGCCCGGCATTATGAATAAAAAAACATTAAAACAAATGACCGCTTTTTTGCGAAAAGATTTTTTAATTGAAATAAGTTATAAGTTCGCTTTTATATCAGGTTTGCTTCACGCCTTAATCGGCATTCTCACATTCTTTTTTATTGATAAACTGTTCGGACACGCGGCAACGCCCCATCTTGAAACTTTTCAAACCGGTTATTTTTCTTATGTGTTTTTAAGTATGGCCTTTTTTAATTATGCCGGAGCCGGACTGGGCTCTTTCGCAGGTAAAATCAGAGAGGAGCAATATCAAGGCACCTTGGAAGCGGTTTTATCCACTCCGATTAAAATACCCGTTTTTCTTATTTCTTTAAGTGTTTGGAATTTTCTTTATGCAACTTTTGAACTTATTGTCTATTTAACATTGGGATTATTTCTTTTTAAAATTGATATTTCAAATATTAATATCCCCGCTTTCTTAACCGTTTTTTCTTTATCAATTATAACCTTCAGCGCAATGGGAATTCTATCGGCAAGTTTTGTAATAATGTTTAAAAGAGGCAATCCCATAGCCTGGATATTTAGCGCCAGTGAAGGCTTATTGGCCGGAATATTTTTTCCGGTTTCGGTTTTGCCGCCATTTCTCGGAGTTCTATCAAAATTTATACCCCTGACATATTCCATAAAAGCTCTTGAACTAAGCGTTTACAGAGGTTACGGCATTTATGCCTTAAAAAATGAACTATTAGCATTAGCCATTTTCGCGATTTTTCTTTTACCCGTAAGTTTATGGATATTTAAATATGCCATAAACAAATCTTTAAAAAACGGCAGTCTCGGACAATATTAAAACGAATTTCTTATAAAGAATCCGTAAATCACAAAACTCCCCGCCACTAAGCCATTGGCGGGTCCGCCTAAGAAGTAATGGCGGAAAATAACAAATCCCAAATAATATCCAAGCTACAAATGCCAAACTTTGACAGTCTGACAGCATAGCCTCTACTTGTCATCAAGGAGGATGCAAAGGGATTAATCTTTGTGGCCTATGGATATTGAAAAATTGATAAGACCGCGCAGGCCTTTAAACACAAGTTCAAACGGACGATATACATAAAAAACAAAAACAAATGGACCGCTTGTTTTATATCTTTTTTTTATAAAAGAGGAAGATGGAAAAACTTTTAGCGCATAAGAAGGATGAATAAGAATTGGAAGAAAATAATCTGAGAAAGGAATATTTCCGTCCATATTTGAAAACTTCTTTTTAAAAACAAAAGCCTTTATAGCGCTTCGCGGCTGAAGAATGGTAAGGATTTTATTTTCAACGGGCGTCTTATGGATTTCAATTGTTTTTAAAACGGCGCAAGAAACAACTTCCCTTAATTTATATTTGTCGGCTTTTTTAAAAATTTCATCCCAATTTAAAGCGGAATTCCTAATAATTAAATCCATATCCTTAAACCATTTTTTATTTATACTTCCATGTTTAACGCCCATATGGTAGGCTAAATAAATTATATTTAATTCCGATGAAAGAACCTTAACATGAAAGGAATCAGTCTTAATTGTTTTCGCGGCAGACCATATTTCATCCTCCTCAATATAAAATAAACCGGAATGCAAATCCAAAAAAACATCTAAGCCGCCTTCCTTTGCGTAAACCAATTCGCTATTGCCGGGAATAAACCGATAGCCTATTTTTTTAATCAATAATTGAGCTTTTTTTATGTCACGGGATTTAACCAATATATCAATATCGGTCATAAGGCGCTTTGCCATGCTTTCCTTAAACATAAAAATAAAGGCGGCGCCTTTCAAAAGGATAATATCAATATTTTCTTTCTTAAATTCAATAAGAAGCTCTTCAATATGCCGCGCCATCACAATATTGCGAGCGACAATCGAATTTGTATCGGTTTCGGATAACGCCATAATAAAATTCAATGACTGTACATCAATACCTACAAATTACAAGTTCCGCCGGGTTGCCTGAGAGGAAGGCTTGAACAATTACCAGCATTCGTGCCGCAATTAAAGAAAAAATTGGAAAGTTTCTTAACAGACAATTTAGGTTTTTCATATTTCATTTTTTTTATTTTTTTCATTTTTCTCCCTTATTCTCTCCCTTGTTCCGCTCGCTTTTTTTATTATAGTCGCGGTTTTTTTCGTTTCATACGAACAGTCAAACAAGCTTTTTCTTTCCGCGTAAGAAAATCCGCTACATCTGAAACAATGTTCTTTGACATCGCAATTGGCGCATTCTTTCAAATCAGCTTCCGTCACTTCTCTTATCCTTTTAAAAACAGGGCTATTAGTCCAAATCTCCAAAAAGGAAGCTTTATTGAGATTGCCCGCGACAAGCGGAACTGATGAACACGGATATACTTCTCCCTTGGGATTTATCGCGCATCCTCGCGAGCCGAAATTACACAATAAGCCGGTCGCCATTTCTTTCCCTTCGGCAACTTTCTCTTCAAAAAATTCAATAGCCTGAGATGTTTTAATTTTAAGACGATTATTATCATTCGTGCCGTCATTCTTCGGGTATAGGTACGGCGAAATTCTTAATTCCGCGTCGGGCGCAATTTTCTCTTTAAGCTTTATTATTTTATGCCGTTCGCTAAAATTCTGCTTTAAAAGCGTAAAATTAAATACTGTTTTTATTCCGCTTTGCTTAAGAAGATGTGAGGCTTTTAAAAGTTTGTCGAAAGAACCCTTAATACCGGTTATACTGTCGTGGATGGAGGCATTGGAACCGTGTATACTCAAATGCGCGGCAAGAATGTTTAAATCCTTAAATTTTCGCGCCGCATATTCATCTATAAACATTCCATTTGTTTGAATACTGACGGCAAAATGCTTATTAAAAGCATGCTCAAGTATCTTCCAGAAGTCTTTATGCATCATGGGCTCGCCGCCGGTAAATGAAAGATATAAAGCGCCCGCATCGGCCAACTGATTGATAATATCTTTGGCCTTATTTAATGGAATTTCCGTTTTATCGTCCGAATACTGATAGCAATGCGAACATTTTTGATTGCATTTCCATGTAAGCTCCATTTGCATGCTAATCGGCACCTTTTTGGAAATAATTTTATTCTCAATTTCACATGGAATCATTTATATTTCCTCCATAAATTTATCGTTTTTAGGAAAGCGCATTGTATAACATGGAACTTTTTTAGTTGCTTCGATTAAAAAACTTAAAATATTCTCTGAAATTTTAAAACTTTTGGGCATATGCAGTATATTCGGCATTATTTTACAAATGGCCGCGACAGGACTCTCTTTAATAATTTTCAACTCCTTGGATTTTTTTGGAAAAATAATTTTGGCAAGCCTGCAAGTCTTAAGATTTTGAGACCGCCATGGCATAGCGCTTATAAAATATTCACCTTTTATTTTTCGCAAATAAATAAATTCATCCGACAATACCGATTCTTTGGAATAAAAATTTGAAATAGTGGTTTTTCCCGCGCCGCTCGGACCCGTAAAAACTGTGCCTTCCCCATTTTTAACAATCGCCGAAGCATGCAATATGAATTCTCCCGCTTGAGCGATAAAAAACTGAAAAGAGTTTCTCAAAAAAGGAATGAAATAATTTTTGTTTAACTGTTCGCCATAAACAAAAAAATCCGCTTTGCCTTTATCGGGATATATCCTTCCAAGCTTTATTTCAGGTTTTGATTTAAGCAGAACATCAAATCTTCCGCTATTATTTTTTATTTCAATGGCGGAATCAAGACCATTATCTTTTGGAAATCTCATTTGGGAAGCGTCCTGAAATAAAACTAAATATTCAAATTTTCGCTTAAATGATTTCGGCAATGCTTTTTTTTGAAAATCAGCAGGCAAATTCCGAATATACCCGGGCAAATCACCCTGCTCGGATTTTAATAAAATACTCTTTCCCGCGATTTTAATTTTCAACACTTCAGCCATTAAACTATTTTCACAAAACCTTTCTCGTTTAAACTTGAAACAAATTCCAAAACATCTATTGCGGCCGCGTCATTTTCAATATCAAATTTTTCGCAGATGTGATTTGCAATATCTCCTATCTTTGTTTTTTCGCCTATAAAATCCCAAATACCGGCTCCGACGGAATTTAAATGAATCACTTCGCCTCTGTCAACATCCACCAAAACCGCCTCGCCCTCAATTATGCGATAGGGGATTTTTTTATTTTTTGAAACATAAGAATTTTTATCCATAAACACCTTCTATTCATGAAAACTTAAAAATTATATTTTCATTTAAATTAGAATTTTTCTCATCAACCACAACCCAGCAATGACCACTAAGAGTTTCAGGGAATTCTTTCCCTTTTTCCATTTTCACCGCGCTGAATTTTATACCCGCATTATAGCCGTGCTTTCTGAGAACAGCATACAAAACCAGTGATTTAACAAAACAATATTCTTTTCTGCCAAAATAACTTTTAACATAAAAAAAGAATTTAACATATTTTTCAATTTTTTCCCGCGAACAAGTTTTATTTTTTATGTTTATTTTTTTTTCGTCAATATTTAGAAGAGAACCTTCTTTGCCTAAAAATATTTTAAGCGATACTTCAGTAAAAACCACTATAATCCAATAAAAAACTTTAACATCTCGGTAAAAATATATTTTTTTAAATATACTCAATGCAACCTGCTCCTTAATTTATAGTTGGTATTTTTTAAAAACAGCTTTATGGCTTAAACAAAGGGGGAATTCGTCACCCTCGGTTCCTCGTTTAAAACTCAACGGGAGTCACTTCATACCATGAAGTGCGGGTTATAGTATCATTGATTGTTTTAATATCCAACATATCATCATAAAATATATCACAACCGCCGCCATTAAAAGAGCCGCCTGAGCCTACCGCGACGGAACCAAAAATTTTTGTACTGCCACCGGCGATAAACCCTGTGCCGGCATAAATATAACCTTTATAACTTAATGGTCCGCCTACTCCAATTCCGCCCGTATCACCACTGGCAACTCTTCCGGTTTTAAAGTTATATGGCCCCACATCCTGAAGAT
>DAOWCC010000242.1 GCA_030639665.1 Elusimicrobiota bacterium
AAAGGAATTCTGATTATGATAAAGAAGAATTTTATTAAATTGAGCATAGTTTTGATTTTAATCGCGCCGAGTATCGCGAAGGCTTCCGATGTTTGTCTTGATATAAGCGCTCCCGCCTCATCGCGTTCGGAAAAATCGCCGGTTTGGCCATATGAAAACGGCGCTGAAATTATTGAGCAAGAACAGATAAGCCGGAGCGGGGACAGTTCAATAGGCGCCGTTCTTAATGAGGGAACGGGCATTGATATCCAAAGCAGGGGAGTTGGAGGCGTTCAGTCGGATATTTCCATAAGGGGTTCTTCCTTTCAGCAGAATCTTATATTGATAGACGGCATGAGATTTAATGATCCGCAAACGGCGCATCATAATTTGAATATTCCTCTGACTACGCTGGATATTGAAAGAATAGAGGTGTTAAAAGGGCCTTATTCGGCGGTTTACGGTTCAGACGCTTTTGCCGGAGTGGTTAACATTATCACCAAAACACCGGATAAAAACAGGGCGGAAGCGGAAATGTCTTTCTCGGAATTTAATACACGGTCCGCTTTGCTTTCTTATGATTTGAAGCGGGAAAAATTCAGCCAGAAAATTTCCGTTGAGAAAAAAAAATCCGATGGATTCAGGAACGGAACGGATTTTGATATTTTAAATCTGTTCGCGAAATCAAATTTTAATTTTCCTTGGTCCGATTTAAATCTTTCTTTCGGGTTTTTAGAGAAGGATTTTGGGGCCGTCGATTTTTACAGCAGTGTGACGGAAAATGACAGAGAGAATATTAGAGCCAAATTTATCAGTATAACCGCGCCCTCTCGGAGTGATGGGACAATTACATTTGAGCCGAAGATGTATTTTCGCAGGCATAACGACAGATTTAATTATTCCTATAACTCGGTAGATTACCAAAATAAACACAGAACCGATATGTCGGGAGGAGAAATTAAGCTGAAATGGAAGTTGGCGGATGACGCGGGCATTGTTTTTAAAAGCGATTATGTCGAAGAAAAATTGGTAAGCAGTAATATGGGAGATCGTATCGCGGTTAAAAAATCTTTGTCGGCGCGGTATACCGGAGCTTTTGAAGATTTAAACATTGATTTGGGTTTTCGCGGTGATCATCATTCTTATTGGGGTTGGCAGTATTCCCCAAGCATTAGGGCGGATTATTCCTTATCTCCGAATTTAAAAGTTTTGGGCATGGCGGGCAAATCTTTCAGAGCTCCGTCTTTTACAGAGCTTTATTA
The DNA here is from genome assembly GCA_030639665.1 of Elusimicrobiota bacterium. Taxonomy (GTDB): domain Bacteria; phylum Elusimicrobiota; class Elusimicrobia; order Elusimicrobiales; family UBA9959; genus JAKLQJ01. The sequence goes on from DAOWCC010000242.1 coordinate 1,242, forward strand.
TCAGACTGTCGCCAATAAAGGAAATTCAAATCTTAAGCCGGAAAAAAACTGGTCATATGAAGCCGGTTTGGATTATAGTTTTGATAAAAACTTTCATATTCGCTCAACAGTGTATAATAGAGATGAATCGGATTTGATTGATTGGGTTAAATCCAATATAACGGATATCGCCTGGTCGGCGAAAAATATCGGTAAGGTTAATGTATGGGGTTTTGAAGAATTATTTCAAGCCCGATTTGAGTCTTTTGAGGCGTCTTTGAAATACTCATATATCACAAAGAAAAGCCTTACCGATTATATTTCAAAATACGCTTTGGTCTATCCCAAACATCGCGGCGATTTTAGTTTGAATTATAATATGTTAGGTGAAACTTGCGCCTTTTTTAAAATATCGGGAGTAAAAAGGGAAAATGAGGATGAATATTTTCTCGCGGATATTGAATTGTCCAAAAAATACGGTGATTTTAAACTGTCCGCGGGAGTCGCGAATATTTTTAATGTTAAATATGAGGAAATTCCGGGTGTTCCGCGTCCGGGGAGATTATTGCGCGTTACAAGCAAATATAGATTTTTTTAAATCGGTCGCGGTTTAATTTCCGGTTTCCATATGAAGCTCGACCGGCCTAAAGACCGCGGTTTTTTGTGAAGGATAAACACGGCAAAAATGTTAAAATAAAATTTAAATTACACAAGGCAATGCGGAGGAAGTTTTGAAGAAGTTGAAGATTTATTTTAAAGGCGTATTAATCATATTTATCTGCGGTTTTGCCGCCATGTTTATTTTTAACAGTTTCCTGTTTTATAATACCCAATATTCCGGCTCCGGAAATGTTTTTGGCGTTTTGGAAAGGAAAGCCCGTCAAAAAACCGTAAGTAAAAATCAAGAACCGTTCAAAAATACAAGAAATAAATCCACAAACAGAGATTTGTCGGGGATTGATTTATCGGCTGTGGATTTAAGGGATAAGGCCTCCATTTTGTTGAATTCGGATTTTGATAGTTTAACCTTATGGCCTAAAAAACTTCCAAAATCTTTTATTCCGTCGAAAATTTTTGAAATGGGAAAGAATCCCGGTTTTGGCGTAAAAGCGCTTCATAAAAATAATATAAACGGAAAAGGCGTTTCAATCGCCATAATAGACCAGCGGATTTTTACCGGTCATTCGGATTATAAAGAAAGGCTTAAACTTTA
>DAOWCC010000138.1 GCA_030639665.1 Elusimicrobiota bacterium
TTTCATATAAATTTTTTCTTAAATATCGTTTTAGTTTTTCCTTTTGTTTGAAATATTCTCTTTCGCTGATTCCTTTTCCTGACCATGGATATTTATATTTATCAAATTTAAGTGATTCCATTATAAAAAAGGACAGCTTTACTTTTTCCTTTAGAAATGAAAGATTTCAACTTCGTTTGACATCTCAATGTTTTCTATGGCTATATTTTCGCTGAAAACTATGTAAAAACAAAGCGGTCTTACCATCTTTCCATTTTATTGCATTCCAATTTGCTGGTGGATTGGCAAGAACTATCGCGTTCAAACAATCCCGAATACTTACCTTATGAGGAATAATCACATCTATCAGTTGCTCGGCATCGTAATGTTCCGGATGTTTAAGTTTTCCTGAAGAGTCTGGCAATTTACCCCCTATTTGTATCGCCACCTCATACGAACCGGTTGTAATCGGTATATTATGCTTCCATGCAAGTTGCCTCAGATATTCCAAAGCAAAATAAGGCGGTATTTGATGTACTTCAAAACGGGGAATTGTCATATCAAGCGGTGAAACGGTTTTGGAATTATTATCGGTTTGGAGTGGCCGGATATTAATAACACCGTTTTTTTCTTTCCAGTAATATCCGGGGTTTCTGCGTATAATTTCGTCCAAAATTTTTCGCTTGGACATTAACAAAACCTGAAACGAAAAACGCCGACTTTTCCCCCTGCGACTTTCCTTGAATGAAAAATTCACTTCCACACCCATAGCTATTTCGCGGGATAAATCACATTTACTCAGGCTGTTAATTTCGAATAAATCAACATTTTCAAATGTGCAATTCATTTTCTTGTCCAATTCATTTCCATGAAATTCACCTGGTTTTATAATCTCATTCTCTATGTTCTTATCATCACTGTGACGAGTAGATGAAATTTTTGGCATCCTAAGAACAACCAATACTGTTATTATAATACCAAGGCCGATTAGTCCGCCGATTATTGTTTTTCCCGAACACATAAAGCCGATGAGAAAAATTCTATTCATTTTTTCCGAAGTTTTTTTGATATTTGTTTGTTCCATAAGAAAAGTCTGTCTTTTATTTCATCAAATGAATCTCCGCCGAATTTTTTCAGAATATGATTGGAAAGTTCCAGCGCCGTTAAATATTCTCCTATTACCGCGCCCGCGAATACGGCTGTGGTATCTGAAGTATCGGAGCAAATAAGAGTTTTGCTTCCTGTTTTAAGGTTTATTGAACGCGTTCCTTTTTTTATTCCCGGCACGGCTTTCATGGCGCAACGGAAGATAATGTCTTGGCCGTTTGTAATTCCGCCTTCAATGCCTCCCGCCATATTGCTTGTCCTGCATATTTTGCCGTTTTCAATTTCAAAGCCGTCTATGGAATCCAAGCCATTCATCTCAGCTAATTTAAAGCCTCCTCCTATCTCAACGCCTTTTACCGCGTTAAGGCTTAAAAGTTGTTTGCCGATATCCGCGCTTATTTTTTTATCCCATTGATTATGGCTGCCCAAGCCTATCGGCGGATTTTCAACTCTGATTTCAAAAGTTCCGCCCAGTGTTTCCCCTTTTTTGGCGGCTTCTTCCAATTTCGCCGTTATTGATTTATTGCTTTTGTTTAAATCCGCTGATGCCAGGCTTATGACGCGGCTTTTTATATTTATGCCGAGAAGCTGCAGAAATCTCATGGCAAATGAACCGAGCCCCACTCTCATACAGGTTTCCCTCGCGCTCGCTCTTTCTCTTATGAGAGCGCTTTGATGGATATCGTATTTAAGCATGGCGGCAAAATCCGCGTGGCCCGGCCTTGGGCTTGAATTTTGGCTAAGTTTAGGGCTTATTTTTTTATTGGGCACAAGCAGGCCAATGGGCGCGCCCGTTGTTTTTCCTTTATAAAGGCCGCTTATTATTTCAAAATTATCGGTTTCAATTTTTTGTCTTGAACTTCTTCCCGGAACTATTCTTCTGCGTTTTAATTGCAGAGCGATATATTTTTCGTTTATCGGCATATTGCTTGGAAAGCCTTCCAATATGCCGACAAGGGTTTTGCCGTGAGACTCTCCCGCCGTAAGATATCTTAACATCGTTAAACTCCTTTTAAGGCTTTATAACGCTTAGCCTGATTTCCTCTTTCAATCTTAATATATTTTTAATTCTCTTTCCCGTCCATATTTCAAAACTTTTTATGGCTTGGTATATAAGCATGTCTTTTCCGTCTATAAGTTTTTTTGATTTTTTCATTGCGCCGAGTTTTAAAAACGAGGTTTGCTCTTTCGCGTAAGCCAAATCATAGAATGCCGCGCTTTTTGTTATTTTGGGAATATTCCATAGTTTTTTCTCCACAGGTTTTTTATACATGCCAAGCGGCGTGGCATTTATTAAAAGCCCTGAGGAGAAAACTGATTTATCCGTAAATTTCCGGGCTTTAAATTTTGTTTCTGGAAATAGATTATCCATGATGGAGCATAATTCTTCTCTCTTTTTTTTATTTCTGCCATGGACGAATATGGTATGCGCTTTCAAATCGCCCAATGAGCGGCATACCGCTTTTGCCGCTCCTCCCGTTCCCCATAGCGAAATGATTTTATTTTTAACGGGCAATTTATATTCTTTGATTGTTTCCTTAAAACCAAAGATATCCGTATTATGCCCTATAGCTTTCCCTTTCTCTATTTTTACCGTATTTACGGTTTTTATTTCAAGAGCGGGGCCGAAGAGTTTATGGATTTTTTTCGCTATCTCTTCTTTACAGGGCAAAGTTACATTAAATCCCGACCAATTATTTTTTATGGCTGTGGCTATTGACGCGGAAATACCGGCTTTATTTGTGGGGAGGCGCTTGTAGGAACCGGATATTTTGAATTTGAGGCATAAGAATTTGAAAATAGCCGGCGATAAGCTTTTACTCAGCGGTTTGCCAAATATGCCTGCTTTTAGCTTCATTGCTATTTCCTCAGTTTTTTTATTTCAGCCGATAATTTTTTAAAGCGGGAAATATCTATGGTGTGTTTGCCGTCAACGGAAGCAAGTTGAGGATTTAGGGATGCTTCAACCATCAATCCGTTCGCGCCTATGGCGGCTGAAGCCTTTGCCATGGGAAGTATGAATTTTTTGGCGGTCGTGGAGTGGCTGATGTCTATTATCATGGGAAGCCCGGAAAGATCAATGGCCCGCAATGCCATATTAAAATTGATGCCGCCTTCGCTATTGTTTGGAGAATAATCTCCTCTTTCGCATAAAATTATTTTATCATTGCCGCGACTCAGTATATATTCCGCCGCGAGCAGCCACTCTTTCAATGATGCTCCCGCCGCTCTTTTAAGCATGACGGGTTTTCGCGCGGAGCCCAGTTCCTTAAGGAGTTCATAATTGCGCATATTTCTGGCGCCTATCTGAAAAATATCCACGCGTTCATAAAGCCAATCTATTTGCCTTGGATCGGTTATTTCGGTTATAAAAGGGAGAGAGGTTTTGTTTCTCGCCTCTATTATTATATTCAAGCCGTTTTTTTCCATTCCTTGAAAAGAGTGAGGCGACATTCTCGGTTTAAATAACGGCGCCCTTAAAATATCCGCGCCCGCTTTCTCAAGATTTTTTATTGTTTTTAAATAGGTGTTTTTATCTTCAATCGCGCAGGGCCCGGCTATGAGGCGGAAAGTTTTATCGCCGATAGTTTTATTTTTAATTTTTAACGGCGAAATCTTTCTTTTATTTATTAAGGGATAGGTTTCTTCATTTGAGAGCTTGGCGAGTCCAATGCCTTCAATGGCTTCTATTCGCGACAAAAACCCGGACAATTCTTCTTTATTCTCGTTTTCAATTATGAGATAAGAGCCGTGGATTGAAATCTCGGCTTTTTTTAAAAATTTCGCGAGTGAGATTTTAATTTCTTTTTTTTGTTTTTCTTTTAAATTGTTTTGAAAGTGGATAATCATAATTTTTTTTGATAATCAACGGATAATTTCATCAGATATGTAAAAAGTTTAAGTGCGTAGGGTTCAATGGTTTTGTTTCTGATATTCTTTTTTATATTGGCCGTGATTTTTTTTTCCCTGGTCGTATTTTTAATTTTTTTCTTCAAAGGCCGTATTTTCTCCAAAAGCAAAAATCTTTTTTCCAAAAGCGCGGCGGTTTTGCCGTCTATAATATCTATTTTGGTTCTCAGGCTGTTTAATTTATTTATTGCCATCACCTTAATTTTATTAAATTTCGGGCTTTTTGGCACAATTAATTAAGCGCATGTAGGTTTTATAGGGGGATAAATCACTGGCCGCCAAATTAGTTCATGACAGGAAGCGTTTAGATTTTTATTTTTATACAATATATTATGACTATGGAAAAACTTTCATTTTTAGAGCTTGCCCGGAAAAGAAGAAGCATAAGAAAATATCAAGACAAGCCCGTTGAAAGAGAAAAATTAAGATTGTGCCTTGAAGCCGCCAGACTCAGTCCTTCAGCTTGTAATAGCCAGCCTTATAAGTTCATAGTGGTTGACGATAAAAATGTTAGAGATAATTTGGCCAAAGAGGTTTTTTCAGGCATATGCTCAATATGTAAATTCGCCTCTAAAGCCGCGGCTTTTGCCGTTATAGTTTTACAGAAACAAAATTTTACCGCTCGCTTGGGCAATAAAATTCAGGACATCGATTTTAGGCAAGTGGATATCGGCATAGCCGCGGAGCATTTTGTTTTGCAGGCCGAAGAGCTTGGGCTTGGAACTTGCCATATAGGTTTGTTTAATAAAAAGAAGGCGGCTGAAATATTAAAGATACCGAAAAATTATCGAGCCGAATTAATGATAGCCATCGGTTATCCCGATGAAAATCCAAAAGAGCGCGCGAAAAAGAATTTTGACGATATAGCGTCTTTTAATAAATACTAAGTTTATGAAAATATTCCATATTGCGATGATTATGTTGATGAGCGTGAGTTTTGGCTATGCCGCTGAGACTGATTTGGATATATGGAACAGTATTATTGATTCACAAACCGATACCGAAGCTTGTTCCAATGGCGGTGATGATTGCGCGCCGTCGAAAAATGAATTAAACGGTTTTCAGTATAAAAAGCCCGATGATGATGAAGTTTCTTTGAAAAAACAAGAAGCGGCGGTTAAGTCTTCCGCGAAAACAAAGAAAAAAGCCGTGGTATTAAATGAAGAAAAAGCTGATATTAAAAACGATTTAAAACCTCTTGAGAAACAGGAACCCTCTTGCTTGAAAACTTGTTTGCCGGGAATTATCGGCGCGGTGCTTGGTTTCATATTTATTTGGTTTTATAGAAAACGGAGAAAGAACGATGGATAATCCTTCGGAAAATTTCAGATTAGCTTCAAATTGCATTCATTTTTTGCAAGGGTCGGCTTTTTTTATAATAGGCATTGTCGCTATTTATATTTATGAAAAAGGAGAGAAAGCTCAAGAAAAATTTAAGTTTATCTCTCCGCTGTCTTTAATAGCCGCGGGCGCCTTGTCTTTAGTGGTCATGATTGGCGTTTTGGGCCATTGGAGTTTTGACGGCGCTATTGCCATTATGAAAGTTAAGCCGGGCTTTTTTATTTTTATGGCTTTATCCTGCTTGTTTATATCCGGCGGTTTTTCAGGCGTTTTATTTGAATCGGACCGGGAAAAAAATAAAGTTTGGGGTTATTTCTATTTAATTTTTATTTTCGCCATAGCCGCTCTTTACGCGCTTATGCATACCCGCGTTAACGGCGGAGCTGAAGTTTTTGTTATGATAAATCATATTGCCGTGGCGGGCGTTTTGGCGCTGGCGCTTATTTTAAAAATAACCGAATTTTTTACGGAAAAGAAAATCATTAAGATTTTAGCAAGTGTTCTTTTATTGGCGACTTCCTTCCAATTATTGACATATAAAGAACATGAAGACTCCTTCAAATACAGAATAATCACAGTGGAATCGGGAAGTGGCGATATCGTAAAATCCAAAAAAGAATCTAAGGCCAATGAAAAAACTACTGATAAAAAACGGCATAGTAATTGACGCGCGCTTAAATAAAGCCGAGAAACTTGATGTTTTAATTGAGAATGGCCGTATACTCCGGCTTTCAAAAAATATCTCTTTTAAAAACGCCGGTGGCATTGAAATTATTCAGGCCAGAGGAAAATGGATTATTCCCGGTATTGTGGATATGCATGTTCATACCAGAGAGCCGGGCGGCGAAAAAAGCGAAACCATTGAATCGGCTTCAAAAGCCGCGGCAGCCGGCGGCATTACATCCTTTTTGGCTATGCCCAATACCGAGCCCGCCATGGACCGCGCCGAAATTATAAAAAAACTTATCGCGCTCGCTGAAAAGAAGGCTTTAATAAATGTTTTTTTTTCGGGGGCTGTAAGCGCCAAGAAAGCGGGCGTTAAATTAGCTCCCGTCAAAGCCATGCATAAAGCGGGAATAAAGGCGATTACCGATGACGGCTCGGCGGTAATGGATGAAGATTTATTAAAACAGGCTTTAAAA
>DAOWCC010000057.1 GCA_030639665.1 Elusimicrobiota bacterium
ATAAAAGGGGGAAGAACTTTTATTCTTTTTCCCCCCTTTGGCAAAGAGGCGTGGACTGGGCTTTCAGAGGACCACGGAGCCTGTCCGCCGTTGCAGTGTGGCGGAGACACCCATCAGTTATCAAGTTGGGGGAGATTCGCTTTTACCACTAAATTTTGGCCGTCTGAGGAGCAACCTCATATATTAAAATCGCCCTCGGTCCCCCTTTATAAAAGGGGGAAAAACTTTTATTCTTCTTCCCCCTCTTTGGCAAAGAGGGGACAGGGGGAGATTCGCTTCGCGGCTTTTAAAACAAAGGACCTAAATAAAAATAGAATATTTTTCCCCCATCACTGGCGCGCACCGCGTAATCAAAACTTAAAACCCATTGATAATTTTGAAGTAAAAATGTATGAAAATTCAAACCGAGACCAAATGAAGTATCCAGACTTGAAGCTCCAAAATCATTAATATTGGAACTCTTTTCAAAACCATAAGCTGAATCCGCGAAAAGTTTAAGATAGACCGATTTAAAATAAAAATCAGGAAACATATACCACATATAATAATTCAAATCGTCTATTATGGGCGTTCTTAATTCAAAGTTGCCCATTATCACATTGGACGCTTTATTTAAATCTGAGCCTCTTTGAAACCCTCTCACTCCTCCCAAACCGCCAAAACCATGCACCCCACCGAAATCAAATACCCCCTTATCTCTGCCCGTACTTGCTCCAGCCAAGATCCGCGAAACAAAAGCACTCCGCTTGGATAAAGGAAAATACTTTAAATTCTGAATAAAAAAAACTTCATATTTTTTATTTCCATCAAAAAACTCATCCGCTCGATTGTAACTAAGTTCAAGACGATTGCCGCTATTGGCGGTAAGATAAAGCCCGTTTATCGTATTACGAATAAAAGAAGTCCAAATTACTCTTTCTTTTGAAATTGTTTCATAATTGGCATCCTGATAATTTTTCTTTTCATTATCGCGTATGCCGGCTAACATAACCCTATTATATCTGTCAAAAGGATAAGAAACACCTAAAACCTGTTTTGAATATCTTTTATCATATTCCAAATCCAAGCTATCGGTTACACCGTCTAAGCTAAAACCCGAAATAGAAGCAAAAAATTGGGGCCGGAACTTTGTATAAGAATAACTCATTTGATAATTAAGATAATTGTTCCCTGAATTATAAGTTATAAATGAGCCAATATTATGATAACCCATCATATCGGAAAGCTGCCAATAATTCATCCAAAAAAGTCCGCCCGGCGAAGAAAACATAAACGCGGGATAAAATAAATCCGTTGAAATATTCCGCTTAATCTCTTTATAGGTTTCGGTGGATTTAGCCATAGCCAAACTCTCTGAGTTTAAAGCCGGTACTCCCTCTTTTAAATCACCGCTAAAGCTCACTTCGGGTAATGCGCCAAATTCCTCATAAAGAAAATTCCTGATATCCGCTTTAAAAATATTCATATTTCCATGTCTGAATGAAGAAAAATAAATAAACGCGCCATCGCCGGAATATGAGGGAGCGAAGTTTCCCCCCCGCGTTCTTGTCATACGATAAATCTTCTCACTTTTCAAATCTTTTTTATAAATTTCAAATATATTGTCGCCGTCGTTTATAAAAACGATACTTTTGCCGTCGGGGGAAAAAGTGGGATCATACTGATCGCCTTTAATATCAACTGCGCGAGAAACATTGCCGTTCATATCGACCATACAAATATCGCGTTCGAACAAGCCGCCCCTGTCAACTTCACAAGAATATGCCACAGAATTGCCGTCGGGAGAATACATTGGAGAGGACTCATCATCTCTGCTTTTTGTAAGCCGTTTAAGATTGTTTAAAGAAATATCACGATTAAAAAAAGCGGCGTCAAATTTAATTTCGTAAATATCATTAAACCCCTCGCGCATTCCGATAAAAACTATTTTGGACGCGTCTTTGGAAAAAGAAGGCTGGCGCGTTTCCATTAGTTCGGGAACTCTGATATTATGGTTTTTTCCGGTTTTAATATTGTAAAAATGGAGAGCTTCCCTATGATTTTTTTGGCCTGAGAAAACAAGCCATTTCCCATCGCGGGACATGGAAAGACTTCTTAATGTTTTTGAAAATCTTCCCGACGGAATATTTTCAATCCCCAAAGACATGGCTTTAATTACTTTTTCTTTTCCGGAGTCAATATCCCTAACGCATAGTGATACGGGATGGCCTTTTTTGGTGGAAAAATAGGCCAATACCTTTCCCTTATCATCTACCTGAACACTTGTATTAAATTCCGGAATATCATCTTTTTGTTTTGTGATTTTTTGGCCATAGCGATCCGGTTCAGAAAGATTTTCGTCATTTAACTGCAACGCATATTTGATGCGGGTATATTCCCTGAATTTTTTATCAAACTCAAAAACATTTAAACCTATTAACTCCCGTAAAACCGAACTCGCGTCATAACGGGTTTTATAGAGCTCAAGTATTTGCGGCAATTTTTCTTTCCCATATTGCTCGGCGAGAAAATGTATCACTTCGGAACTTTGCTTATAAGCTAAAGTCATTTGATGCGGCTTTAAATGGCCAAAATGGTTCATATAGAGCAGTTTTAGAAGATTATCATCTATAGCGGCATCGCGCACATACATTTGCTGAATAGCCATATCACGCCGGCCGGTTTCATATTCAGCCAAACCCTCCATCATCCATAAAGGATATATAAAGGTTTTTAAAATTCTGGCCGATTTCCAAAATCCGTCTATCAATACGCTAAACTGAACTTCATGGGTAAACTCATGATCGATTAAATTATCCATCCAGGCTTTTGAGCCATCGCTCCACATCATAAACCTGTCTTTTAAGGGTTCCGTAATTCCGCCCGTTCCGTCCGAGATATGCGCGATACTGGTCTGTTGCATATCATTGCTGCTCGCGTAAAGAAAAAAGGGCATTCTTTTATCTAAAGAGGGATTTAAATCCGAGGAAATTTTTCGGTAGGCTCTTTCGAGAGATGAGGCGGCATATTTAAGCCAGCCTTCACTGTCTTTATAATAATAGATGTCAAAATGTTCGGTGGAATAAATGCGCCAATCGAATTTTTTTACAATAACCCGATTACCGGCAAAAACAAAACCGGTATTAAATAAAAATATAACTATTAATAGACGGAGAGTAGTCATAAGGCTCTGTGACTTACCTGTCATTTATGGGAACAAATCTATTACTCGGATTCTTGAGCGTTTTTTAAAATATCACCGAGAGTTAAAGACGGAGCTTCTTTCATATAGCCCTGCATTCTTTTTCTGTCTTCCATTCCCTCAAATTTCTTTATCGATAAATTAAGCTGATAAGAGGAAGAATTAACGCCCACCATAACGCTCTTTATCATTTCATTTTCTTTGGGAGAACTTTTAAAGCCATATTCCGATACGGGAATAAAACCGGTTGTTTTCTCGTTAATTTCAATTTTAGCGCCTTCTTCGGTTAATGAAATAACTTTGCCTTTCACAATGGATTTATAAGGAAATCTTCTTTTAATGGCATCCGCGGGATTTTGCGTGAGCTGTTTTATGCCGAATGAAATCCTTTCGGTATCATGATCAATACGGATAATTTTACATTTTATCCTTTGACCCCTTTTATAAGTTGCCATAGCTTCTTTTGGATTGGTCCATGATATATCTGAAAGTCTTACAAACCCTTCTATCCCCTGAAAACGGACAAATAAACCTTCCTCAATACTTTTTGAGACAACGGTTCTTACAACTCTGCTGGGATTTATTTCAGTGAAAATTTTCTTTTTTCTCTCTTTTTCATCTTCTTCAAGAACTTGTCTGCGTGAAATAATAAATTTTTTGTCTCTCACGGAAAAATCGGTTATATAAAACCTTACCTTCGCGCTCTTGGGAAGATAATGTTTATGCGCGCCGTTTATCTCAGATAAAGACATGGGCATGAAAGCTTCAATATCCAAAACTTCCACCAAATAACCGCCTTTAATAAGATCCTTTATTCTGCCTTTAACTTTTTCTTTAGCTTTAAAAGCTTTTTCACACCATAGCCAGGAAAGATTTTCTTTGGCTTTTTTATGAGATAAAAGGGTATGCTTGGTTTCCCCTCCCTTCTTCTCTAAAATCGCTTCAACCGTATCTCCAACCTGAGGTTTGTTCTTTTCATCTTTAAAATCCTCAATGGGAATAATGGCCTCTTTCTTCTCGCTTATATCAACAAAAACATTCTCTTCGGTAACTTGGGCGACTTTTACTTTTACAATCTCCCGTTTATAAAGTTTTTCGGAAAATTCCTTCTCGCCTTTAAGAAGTTCTTCCATGGACATTTCTTCTTCCATTTCTTCAGGCTCAGAATTAATTCCCTTAATCAAATCATCTGTAGTTTCATTATCATCTATCATCACTTATACGCTCCTCGGTAGTTTTGTGGTATTAAAAAACGCCATATCCAAAGCATTCGCTTCGGTTAAGTATTATCTTTTTCTATTGAGTATATATCCTTCATTAAATCTTCGGAAAAATCGGAATACGCTTTTTTAATATCACTGCCCTTTTCAGGATTAAAGGTTTTCAGATTACCAAACTTCATTATTATTTTACCTAATTTTAAAGAATTTTCAGAGTTAAATATTCTTACGGGCAAAACAGCCGCTCCCGTTTTATGCGCTATAAGCGATATTCCTCTTTTAGGATTCAATATCCGGCCTTTCAATCTGGTGCCTTCCGGAAACATTACAAGACAGCCATTTCCCTTTAAAACAGCTATGGATTTTCTAAAAGCGGCTATATCTCCACCCGCTTTTTTTCTGTCTACCGGCAGGCCTCCCATCATTCCGACAAAAGCTCCGAGCGGCGCGAAATCAAAAAGCTCTTTCTTGGCAAGCACATTGGTTTTTCTAACCAGACTCGCGTAGGCCACCAGAGCGAGAGGATCGGCATTGGACAAATGATTGGCGGCAATTATCAGAGGTCCGCTTACGGGAATCTTTTCAAGCCCCCGCATTTCTATTCTGTTATACAGTCTATAAAAGGTTCTTACCAGAGTTCGAACTATATCTTCAATCATATTTGGGCTTTAATATGCTTTTCACACACTCGGAAAATTTCATTTACAACTTCTTCTTTATTTATTTTTGTACTGTCCACATAATAATAACTGTTATCTTTTTTGAGAGGATTATATTTTCTTTCAGCATCCTGTTTATCTCGTTTTAAAATTAGTGAGAATATTTGTTCATAATCAGCTTCAAGATTCTGCTCTTTAAGTTGTTTAACGCGTCTTCTCGCTCGTTCATCGGGAGAAGCATCCAAATAAACTTTAATTTCAGCGTCAGGAAAAACATTGCTGCCTATATCCCTGCCTTCCAAAATAATGCCGCCATCCGCTCCCAGCTCTCTTTGAGCGGCGCACATAAATTTTCTGACTTCCCGCAATTTCGCGATAGCGCTGGTAGCTTTGCCCACCTTCTCGCAAGTTATTTGACTGCCGATAACAATTCCATCCACAATTATTTTTATTACCGGATTTTCATCTTTTTTATATTCCCACTTAATACGATTGGCTAAAGCCATAATCTCAATTTCATCCGATAAATCCAAACCGATATCATCGGCCTTCCAGGCAAGGGCTCTATACATTTTTCCTGTGCTTATGAATTTATAATTGAGTTTTAAAGCAAGCATTTCCCCAATACTTGATTTACCCACGCCCGCGGGACCGTCAATCGCGATGATTATTCCTTTTGTTCTCATAAAATATTCTGGCCTAAATTTTAGCGGATATTTTTTCCGACGTAATAATTTTCTTGGGATAATTGTCACTTTCGGGAGCGCGCCTTAAAGGTCTCACCCATTTTGTGAAATTTGAAGGTTTAAGAGAATATTCATGAACCAATCTTACAACTTCGCTCATAGGCTGAAAACTTTCCCAATTAAGTCTTAAAATTCTAACACCCGCGGTTTCCATTTCCTCCACGAATTGATAATAATTCTCTTGAAGATGCTTAAGATATTCCATGCTAATCGTTTTTTCCATATTTCTTCCGCGGGAATTTATCCTTTGCATGGCGGTTTCAACTCTGCAATCCAAAAATATTAAAAGCTGCGGAAAAACAAGTTCTCTTAAAACCATATTATCAAAGAGATCCAAATAGGTATTATAATCCATATCGCTTATTATCTTATCGGGATGGCGATTAAGCATGCGCGCGAAGATGGTATCTTCCCAAATAGTTCTATCCTGAACCACACCTCGAATTTTGCCCAAACTTATTCTGGATACAAATTCCCTATGCTGACGAAATCTATGATTTAAAAGCCAGATTTGCATCATAGTCCCGTACTCACTCATATTATCGTAAAATTTTTCAAGATAAGGATTTCCCGAAACCTCTTCAAGCACAGGCTCAAAATTCAGAGCTTTGGCAAGCTCTATGGTAAGACTGGATTTTCCCACACCGATAATTCCGGCTATTCCTATATATCCTTCTGCAAACATAATATTCTCCTTAAAATTTTTGAAATCAGAAATCAGAAATCAGAAATCAGAATCTAAGGAGTCTCCTTATACTCTTGTTTCTAACTTCTTACTTCGTAAAAAGGCGCAACACGCCCTTTTATTAACTCTTTGATTCCACATCCTGTTCAATACCTTTTATTGCGAGTAAAACATCGTCCGGATTGGAAGCGGAAGCCAAAATATCCTCAAGACTGGCCAAGCCCGCCTTATGGATATTAACAAGAGCTTGATTAAAACTCTGCATGCCATAAAAAGAACCTTTGCCTATGGCCTGAGTTATCATATCCAGATTATTTTCAGCAATCATTTTTTTAATATGCGCCGATACCATCATAATTTCAACCGCGGGTATTCTGCCTCCTTTGCTGCCCGGAAGCAATCTTTGCGAAATTATTCCTTTTAAGGCTTCTGAAAGCTGTGTTCTGACCTGCGTCTGTTGATGAGGAGGATAAAGGTCTATTATCCTTGAAATTGTCTGAACGGTATTTTGAGTATGCAATGTGGCAAAAACAAGATGCCCTGTTTCAGCGGCGGTAATGGCCGCTTTAGTGGTTTCAAGGTCCCTCATTTCTCCCACAAGAATAATATCGGGATCTTGACGCATGGCGGCTCTTAAAGCGTCCACAAATGAGGTGGTATCCGTGCCAACTTCCCTTTGGCTGATAATGCTCTTCTTATCCTGAAAAACAAATTCTATGGGATCTTCTATGGTCAGAATATGCCCTTCGTTTTTTTGATTAAGATATTCAATCATGGATGCCAATGTTGAAGTTTTACCCGCGCCGGTTATTCCCGTAATAAGAATAAGTCCTCTTTCGTTTTGCAAAAGTCTTTTAAGGGAATCCGCCGGCAATCTTAATTCTTCAAATGTCGGAATTTTTAAAGGAATATGTCTTATGGCCACGCAAATTTTTTCTTTCTGAATAAAAACATTAAATCTAAATCTTCCCAATTCCTTACCGTCTACGGAAAAATCAACTTCATGCTTATCATTAAAAATTGATTTAAGGCGTTGATTCATTAAAGGAAACACCATACTCTCAACTTCTTTAGAAGACATTTGTGAATCTTTTATTTGAGTAATCAGGCCATTAATTCTCAAATAAACGGGCGCGTCTCCTCTTATGTGAGTATCGCTTGCTTTATTTTGAACCATGACTTTTAAAAGAAGGTTTAAGTTTATAGCCATTAAATTTTCCTCATTATTTAAGTTTGCAGCCTCTTTTTATTCTTAAATAGGCGGGCTTCTCCAAATCTTCAATATTATCGGGAACAGTTGAAACTCCCGACGGATGAACATTCAAATCATCCCAATCGCGCAATCTATCTTCTTTGCGTCTGGCATGTTTAGCCGCAAACAATTCTTTTTTAAAATTTCTTTTTGTGGGAAAACCCGTCGCTATTACCGTTATTTTTAAGATATCCCCTAAATTTTCATCTTCAGTTTGACCGTATTTTATAGTGGCGTCGGGGCTTATGGAATGCTTTATAAACTCCATAGACGCGTTTAAGTCATGTATGGAAAAATTACGCGAACTGGTAAAAATAGCAAGAATACCTTTAGCCCCGTCTATTATGGCATTTTCAAGAAGCGGAGATTCTATGGCTTTTCTCGCGGCTTCTATATGCTTATCCGGTCCCTCAGCCATTCCTATGCCTATAAGCGCCTCACCGGATTTTGTCATAACTTTTTTAACATCGGCAAAGTCAACATTCACAATGCCGGCATTTGTCACCACATCACTGATGCCTTGTATCGCTTGCCTTAAAACATCGTCCACCATTTTATAAGCCTCAGTAGTATCGGTGTCTTTATCAGCCATATTAAGAACGCGATCATTTGGGATAATCAACATTGAATCCGCGTATTTACGCATTTCAGTTATACCCTTTTGCGCTTGTTCAGCTCTGACATTTCCTTCAAAATCAAACGGTCTTGTTACAACTCCCACCACAAGGGCTGTGGTAGTTTCTTTCGCAATCTTGGCCACAATGGGAGATGCGCCCGTTCCGGTTCCTCCGCCCATACCGGCGGTTACAAAAATGAGATCACAACCGCTTACAATTTCTCTAATCTGTTCAGCAGATTCCAAAGCCGCTTGACGACCTTTTTCAGGATCGCCGCCAACGCCGAGACCTTTTGTTATATCTTCTCCAATTTGAATTCTAACGGGAGCCGGATTTCTTTTCAAAGCTTGCGCATCAGTGTTTAAGGCGACAAATTCAACTTCTCTTATATCGGCTTCCACCATTCTATGAACGGCATTGCCGCCGCCGCCGCCAACACCAATAACTTTTATTCGCGCTTCTTTGCCTTTAAAATCATCCACACAAACCAATCTTACCATAACAACACCTCTGTATAAGGTTAATAAAAATTAAAAACTAAAAAGATCTTTAACCCATCTTAAAGCTGACGGCATTAAAGCGCCTTTCCCGGCTATACTCCGATTAGATGAGCAAGACTTAAGATAAGGATAACAAACAAGCCCCATGGCCGTAATATATGTTTGGTTCAAATACTCTTCGGGAGAATCAATATTTTCCTCATTGGGAAATCCAAGCCTGGTTTGCTTCAATTCCAAATATTGCTGACAAGCTTCCGGCATTCCTTTAAGCAAGGAAGATCCTCCGATAAGAACAGCTCCGCTTCTGCATAAATCCGAAAGGCCTGAAGTTTGTAAAGCGTGATCTATTTTTGAAAATATTTCTTCAGCTCTGGGCTGAATATATTCAAGTAAATCACTGGGCTTTATTTCCTTTTTTGTTCTGCCATCAAGACCTGTCACCGTTATTATATCTTCATCATCAACCGCCGCGGATAAAACCGCGCCGTATTTTTCTTTTATTTCTTTGGCCGCGCGAATAGTGGTACCAAGACCATAAGCAATATCTCTGGTAATATAATCTCCACCCAACGGAATTTCCCTGGAAAACTGAAGACTCCCGTCATAATAAATGCCGATGGAAGTCGTTTGTCCTCCAATATCAATAAGAAGACAGCCCAAATCTTTTTCTTCCGGAGTTATCACAATTTCGCCAACGCCAAGTAAATTATAAACTGTTTCCGCCACCCTAAAGCCGGATTGCGCGACTGACTTTATCAAATTATTTGTATGGGAAACAGCTGCCGTTACAATATGAACATTAACTTCCAGCAAAGAGCCTTCCATTCCAACGGGATTAGGCACGCCTTTCTGCTTATCTAAAGAAAAACCCTGCGGAACAATATGCAATATTTCCCTATCCGGAGTTATTTTTATGGCCCTGGCATTCTCAATAACGCTCTCCACATCTTCCGCGCTTATTTCTTTGTCTGTCCTTGCTATATTGTAAGCGCCTCTATTGTTAAAGGACTCTATATGATAGCCTCTTATTCCCAAGTAAGCCTCTCCAACCGTATCACCAATCTTCTCTTCAGCTTGTTCCATGACATCAACTATGGCATTGGAAGTTTCGGGGATATCAACAACTACGCCGCCCTTAAGGCCCTTGCATGGAACAGTGGCGCCTGATAAAATTTTAATACAATCTGTTTTTTGATCATGAACGGCTAAGATGCAAGTTACCCGTCCGCTCCCCATATCAATACTGGCGATAATATCGGATTTAGTCATTATAAAAATCCTCTCTTAAATTTTTTGTTAATTAGAAATCGACTATGATTCGGTCATTCACATCGTTTCATTTATCGTATTACAAGGCATAGCCTTGCTGTTTGAAAAACCATTTTAGCATTTATAATTCGCTTATAAAAATTTTGCCAATCGTAAAATGCTTTAAATCCACACTATGCGGCGCGGGAATCTTTCCCACAATATCGCCTAAAACTCTGTTTAATCTTAATATTTTTAAATCGGTTCGTTCAAACCCCCCCCAATTCACAATAGAATTGTCTTCCAAAACTATGCCGCATTTCTCTCCGTCCAAATCGTATTTAATCAAAGTTGGCTTAAGTTTAAATAATTTCTCAGATAAATTTATTTTGTTTACAAACTCGGCAAAAACCCTTAATTCAGGTTTTTTTTTCGTGAAAATTTCAGCGTGAATAAAATCTTGATTAACCGCCTCTTCATAAACCGATGAAAAAACTCTGCCGCTAAGCGCCAAATAAAATTCTTTGGTATTAAGGGTTATCTTTGAAACTATTTTTTCAAGCTTCCCGCTAATTATAACTTTACCGGTCAAAATATTTTTTGACACCCTTACACTATGCACATAGGGATATTTTGATAAAAATTCCTTTTCAATATCCTTTTTTAAATTATCATTCCAACTGCTTCCTATTTTACAGGCAAACAATTTTAAAACTTCACGATTTACTCTTTTATTTCCAACTTCAATATTCAGAGATTTAACCTCTGTGCTGAAAACACCCGATTTTATTTTACCGGACGCAAAACCATAAAATATTTTTAAAGAAAAAAGAAGCGCTCCAATCAGAAAAATTCCCATTAAAGCGCCGGCAATTTTCTTAAAAAGCTTTCTTCTGACTTTTACGCGCACTTTAACTTTGTGTCGAATAACTTTCTTTTTTTTAAGCCTTCCGGGAGATAGTCTTTTCTTTAACATCAGAGTTATTCTACCTAAATATAAGCATTGCGTTAATAGCATTATCAAAACATTTTCAAAACTAACGACATTTAGGGCTTTGGAAAAGAATTAATCTCTCCTCATATTTTTTTACCGCTTACCGCTTTTATACCGCCGTTCATTATGGCATGTTTTGATATGCTTCTTTATTTTTGTATACTTTATCTAAATTAGCGCCCGTAGCTCAGCTGGTAGAGCATTCGCCTTTTAAGCGAGTGGCCGCGCGTTCGAGTCGCGCCGGGCGCAAAAAAATGAAACTCTGTGAACAATTAAAGAGCGTGGCCATATCACAATAAATATCACGCAAACCGGGGACAGGAATCCATATACTTGCTTGTGCTGAACAAAAAAAAATTTGTAAGTTGTTTATATAGATTATTAAGCTGTGAAATTAAGGGAGGATGTTAATGTTAAGAATCAAAAGGGGTTTTACACTAATTGAGTTGCTTGTCGTCGTTTTAATAATCGGTATTTTGGCTTCAATAGCGATTCCGCAATATTTTAAAGTCGTTGAAAAAGCAAGAGTAGCGGAAGCTATGAGCACTATAGCCGCTATCAAATCAGCTCAAGAAAGATTTCTTGCCAGAGGCGGAAATTACACCTCTGATTTCACTAAACTCGATATTATGTACCCTAAAATGACAGCCAATAATATTACCGTAAAATTTTATTCAGTAGCTGTTGCCGCTGGTGATTGCTCAAGCGGCCCCTGCTACAAACTTACCGTTAAAAGACATGCCAATAAGTCAACTGTGGCGGCGCGTTATGGAACTTATTCGCTTAGTGTTAATGTTCCCGACAAACCTGAAGTTGGCATTGCCGGCTGTCCCGGTGGCGGTGAAAACTGTGCTGAGCTGATTGATTAATAAAAAGTAATATTGAAATTTAAAAACCGCGGTGAATATTCACCGCGGTTTTTTTATATCCTGTAAATCTTGTCTAAAAAGTTGTTTAGAAAA
>DAOWCC010000008.1 GCA_030639665.1 Elusimicrobiota bacterium
GTGGAGTATACGAGAAATTCTATGCCGGTCATTCCCATGCCTTTTGAGGATAAAAAGAATTTGACCAAGCTGCCTGTTATTACATATGTGCCAAAATAACCCGCGGCCAATTGAATAAGCCTTTCGGATGTTCCTTCATGTGTTTTGTGGAATAATGCCCCTGGTTTAAACATGTTGAAATTCCTCCCGGAGTGAAAGTGAATGATGAATAATATAATAAGAAATAATGACCATTCAAAGCAAACTTCGGTTTTTGATGATTACATGGAATAAACTTGGTTTATTGGAAGAGAAATTATTGTTCGGAAGAGCGTTTTTTATTTAATTCCCATGCTTTCTTTATTTTTGTTTCAAGGGAATCAATAGCGAAAGGTTTTACAAGATAATCCATCGCGCCGAATAAAAGGGCGTCATTTAAGGTGGCGGCGTCATTTAATCCGCTTATGGCTATAATGGGTATATGCGTCGTTTTGAGATTTGAGTGAACATCTTTCATCAGGCTGATTCCGTCTATTCCCGGCATCATAATATCCATAAGTATGACATCCGGCAGATTGGTATTATCATCCAGAAGATATTCTTTGCCTTTTTTAGGGTCTAAAAAAGTTTTTACTTCATAGCCTTTGACGGATAAGCCCGTGTCATATATATCAAGTATGGCTTCATCGTCATCAATTGCCACTATTTTAATCTTGTGTTCGCTCATAAGTTTATTCTATTTATTACAGAGACATTAATCAACATATAAAAAATGCGCTAAGCGTATTTTTTGGTCACAGTCAATAAAAAGGATTAGAGTAAATGAGTGTGGCTCAAGAGGGCGCGGGTTATGGAATTAAGAATTAAATGACATACTCAACTTCTGAATCTTTGTGTTGCTTCTTTAGTGTTACGGCTAATCACCAATTCTTAATTTTATCTCGCATTGGTAATCAAACATTTAAATTTGCCTCTTGTGGTGGAGATATAAAAAAGGGTGCGTAAGCCGTAAAGTTTTTCTTTTCTTATTAGTTTCCGTATTTCTTTCAATTCTTTTTCCGATTTTAAAGGCACGAGCCTGTGAGGTTGTTTAATCGCGTTTAGGAGAGATTTGGTTTTTCTTAAAGTATTGGTTTCGATTAATTTAAATTTATAATCTTTTCCGGCATCTTTTATGAATTTATCCAATAACTCATCTTCAAGCGGCTCAGCTGATATAAAAGCGATAGTGTTTTCGTCTATAGGCAGTTTTTTTACCAGCTTTTTAATTTGATTGAAAGCGTAAGAAAATCCTTCTCCAAAATCAACAAGAGGGGCCATTATTCTCCTCAGTTCTCCGCTTAAATAAAATGAAATTTTAAGTATTTCTCCTTTATAGAAAATCAGTTTTGTTCTTTTGGAGTTTTCAGCCACCGAAGATTCCGAGTTTTTTGCTTCCCTAAAAAAATCTTTGGCAATTTGAGAAGGAACCGACCCTTTTCTTGTTGTTATTTTGTTCTTTATCTCCGTTCTGTAAACGACATTTCCGTTTTTGCTTATATCCAAATAATAGTTCACAGCCTTCTTTTTGCCGGAGATGATGGTCATCCACGCCGCGTTTGACGAAGTATATTTATACTCGCGCTTACGCGCGCTTATCCAACTTGCCGCTGCAAAAATAAGAATGAGTGAGATTAGGATTGATTTTTTCATTTTTCTTCTCCATCAGATTTGTTTGTGGATTTATTTTTAAGCCAACTATCTATTGAGAAATTTTCACCGAACTTATAAGCGAGAAATACAAAGCAAAGTATTATCAGATTTTGAAATAGTTCAAATTCGGCAGAATTACTGTGAGCGGAGCCGAAGCAGCCGCAGTCTGCCAATGGAAGCCCTCGCGCAATTGCGGACAAGATTAGTAGTTCAAAAAAAACAAAAAGTAAACCCATAACCAGTGAAGTGATTTTCGTGAATAAGCCAAAAATCAAAAAAACGCCAATATAAATTTCAATCCAAGGCATAGTGATGGCTGCAATCGTGGTTATTAAGGAGGGGAAAATTTCATAGGCTTCAATGGCATAAGCGAATTCTTCGCTCGGAGCCGTAGCTTTTAAAAACCCCGCATATATAAAAACTACTCCGGCTATTATTCTTGCCGCCAGCCCCAGTAAGTCTTTGTGTTTGTTCAATAGATTCACTTTTTTCTCAGGTATTCAAATTTTCTTACATGGTCAATAAGTTGGCGCGCTCCCACAGCTCTTTTTTTATTAACAAAAAAAGTGGGGGTGGCGTTTATTTCCAGCATTTTTGCTTCAGCCATATCCATTTTTACGGCTTTAAGGGTTTCAGGATTGTTCACGCAAGCGTTAAATTTATTCATGTTTAAATTTAATTTTTTCGCGTAAGTTTTAAGCGCTTTTGGCATTTTTTCCGTATAGCCCCATTCATTTCTGTTTTCAAAAAGGAGATCGGCATAATCCCAAAATTTTTCTTGCTCTCCCGCGCAATCGGCATAAACCGCCGCGTGTATTGACCATTGGTGCAAAGATAATAAGGGATTGTGTTTAAAGCTTATTTTTATTTCACCTTTAAAAGCTTTGGATAATTTGTGAGTTATTTTAT
This sequence comes from Elusimicrobiota bacterium, assembly GCA_030639665.1. GTDB lineage: Bacteria > Elusimicrobiota > Elusimicrobia > Elusimicrobiales > UBA9959 > JAKLQJ01. The sequence goes on from DAOWCC010000008.1 coordinate 2,581, forward strand.
GGGCTCCCGCACAAGCCGGGCAAGCGAAATCGGTAAATTCTTCAATATGTATTTTGGCATTATCTTCGCCGATTGTTCTAAACTCCGGCGCTTGGCGATGAGGCAAGACATCCAAATGTCTCACAATTAACACGATTAGAGTTGATAAGAAGATTAATCCCGCTCCAATGCAAAGGCCTCTGATTGTCTCTTGTTTTATAAACATTATGTGTATTAATATGGTACAAAATTATTGAAAAATTTTAACAATCTTGGAAGGAGAGGTGGCGCCTTTAATCAGTATTATTTTTTTTGATGGAATATTCAATTCTTTGGCGAGCAGGGAAATTGCCTCCTTATTGGCAAGACCTCGTTCCGCTGCTTTTTTTATCCATATTTCATAAGTGTCTTTTGATTTCGCGAATATTTTTGAGCGCTTGGATTTTGGGTGAACTTTTAATTTAAAAAATTTTTCAGTCATAAATTTAGAGAAAGCAGTAAGCAGAGAGCAGAGAGCAGACATCAGAAAAAACTTTACTGATTTTTTGTGCCAGATTGTTTTCGTGCTTCTTGAGAAAGTTCTGTTAAATTTATTGATTCTCCTTTTTCTTTTTTTGTTTCCTGTTATCTTGAGAATTATAAGTATTTTTATCGTTTCTTGTGACTGGTGACTTGCTACTTGTTACTCAGTCACTATCAGTGACTGACTTGTCATATCAATCGGTTTTTTTATTCCCAAAACATCTAAGACAGTCGGCGCTATATCTGATAAAATTCCATGGTCTCGCAATTTAGTTTTTTCGGCGTCATTATCAATGAAAATAAATTCCACCAAATTATTTGTATGACAAGTTTTTGGCATACTTGTTTTATAGTCCCACATTTCTTCCGCATTGCCATGGTCGGCCGTTATCATTACCGTATATCCGTTTTTTAGGCCCGATTCAACCACTTTTCCCAAGCTGTCATCCACAATATCAACGGCTTTTAAGACTGAATCATAGTTTCCCGTATGACCCACCATATCGCAATTGGCAAAATTTATAAGCATGAAATCATGTTTAAGCGAGGGTATTTCAATTAAAGCTCTTTCGGTAACTTCCGGCGCGTTCATTTGGGGGTGAAGAGCGAAACTCGAAGGGTCAAACGAACCTTTTATTTCTATGCGATTTTCACCTTTATATGGTTTAAGCATTTTTCCATTAAAGAAAGAGGTTACATGTTTGAATTTTTGTGTTTCAGCCAGTCTCAATTGTGTTAGATTGGCGTCGGATATGGCTTGTCCCAAGAGATTATTCATATCATCTGATTCGTCCATCGGAGGAAGGGCATTGAATTTGAAGGTGTCATAATATCTTGTTAATCCGCAGAATGTAATATTAACTTTTTTGGAGCGTTTGCCCGGATAGTCTTCTTCAACAAAAGCCTTCGCCAATTGAATGGCTCTGTCTTGCCTGAAGTTTAGGTGTATAGCGGAGTCTCCATCTTTCATGCCGGGATAATTCGCTATTACGGTTGGAGGGATATACTCGTCGACAATCGGGTTTCCGTCGGGGTTTTTAAGCGAGTCATAAGCCGATTGTACGGCTTCTTGGGCCGAGGCGCTTTTTTCTCCTTCAGCGCTCATCATGGCACTATAGGCCTTGTCCGTCAGTTCCCATTTCTCGCTTCTATCCATCGCGTAATATCGTCCGGTTACGGTCGCGATGGTTCCAATCCCGATGGTTTGTGTTTCATCTGAAAGTCTTTTGATAAAAGATAAGGAACTTCTTGGCGGAGTGTCTCTGCCGTCGGCAAAAAAATGTATATACGCTGTTTTTACGCCTTTTTCTTTCGCGTGTCTTAATAGGGCGAATAAATGGTCTTGATGAGCGTGAACTCCCTCATCTTGAATAAGCCCCATAAAATGCAGGGCGGAATTATTTTTAACGGCATTTTCTATGGCATTTTTTAAAGCGGCCGCTTTAAAAAGGGAGCCATCTTCTATCATGTCCATTATTTTTTTGAGTTCTTGCTCGACTATTCTGCCCGCGCCCATATTTAAATGTCCGACTTCGGAGGAGCCTTGATAGCCTTTAGGCAGTCCGACGGCTTCACCGGCGGGATCAAGAACGGTATTCGGATATTTTTTAAGATATTCGGAAATATTTTTTTTCTTAGCATTATAAACGGCGTTAAATTTATCGGGCTTGGCTATGCCCCAGCCATCCCTGATTATAAGTAAAACTCTTTTTTTCTCTGACATAAAATTTCTCCTTTCAAATTGCCGGATAACCGATTAAATAAATCCCTCTAAAATCGGTTGATAGCCCGGTGTAACTTTGTTCGCAAGGCTGATATCCTTGACCGCTTATGAACTGTGACTTGTAATTATTGTATAATTTATTCTTAGTATAATTAAATTAATATTTTTTCTCGCCCGAGCGTATTATCAGGAGCCGGATATTTTGCATTATAGCTTATGAATAAAAAAATAATTTTAACAATACTGCTGGTCTTGGTTTTAACGCCCTTTTCATTTGCCAAAGAACCGAAAGAATATAAAGTAAAGAATATTTTGGTTGCCACTTTCTCGGGAGTAATAAGTCCCGTTGCAGCGGAATATATAAATCAAGCCATAGATAAAGCCAATAAGGAAAAATTTGATATGCTGGTTGTGAATTTGGACACTCCCGGCGGTCTTGATTTATCCATGCGTTTGATAATAAAAAAGATTTTAGGCTCAAGGGTTCCTGTTGCCATGTATGTGTCTCCACAGGGGGCCCGTGCGGCTTCAGCCGGAGTTTTTATTTCCATGGCCTCGCATATAGCGGCCATGAGTCCGGGTACCAATATAGGAGCCGCTCATCCCGTAATGATAGGCAAGATGCCGTCAAAGGATGACAAAAAAGAATCTTCAAATGCCATGGAAGCCAAGGTTTTAAACGATGCTTCGGCGTATATAAAATCCATAACTCAGAAGACGGGAAGAAATGTCGAGTGGGCAATAAAAGCGGTTGAAAAAAGCGATTCGCTTTCCGCTGAAGAAGCTGTCAGGGATAATGTGGTTGATTTCATGGCGGATGACTTAAACGATTTAATAGCAAAGATTAACGGCCGCGTGATTAAAGATTTTGGAAAGGTGAAGATTGACAATCCAGTGTTTGAATACCTTGAACAAACCGAACGTCAAAAATTTCTTGCCACTATTACGGATCCCAATATAGCGATGATACTTATGAGCTTGGGCGCCGCCGGTCTTTTTATCGAGCTTTATAATCCGGGGCTGATTTTTCCGGGAGTCATAGGCGCGGTATCTTTGGTTATCGCTTTTTATTCGTTTCAAACATTGTCCGCTAATTTCGCCGGAATAGCTCTTATGTTATTGGGTTTTTTATTTTTCATAGTTGAAATAAAAGTGGTGAGCTATGGCTTATTGACGATAAGCGGGATAGTTTCAATTATTCTGGGAGCTTTGATGTTGTTTGATCAATCTTCTTTTGGAGGTTTGGGGATTTCTATGAACATACTAGGTTCAACTATTTTGGTTTTGGTGGCTCTTGTGGCCGCTTTAACCTGGCTGGTAGTTAAGGCGCATATGAAAGGGATTGTAACCGGAAGGGAATCTCTGGACGGGAAAAAGGGTTTGGTTAAAACCGCTCTTTCCCCAAGCGGTAAAGTTTTAATAGAAGGCGAACTTTGGAATGCCGTCAGTGTTGAAGGCGATATTCCCGATGGCGCTGAAGTTGTGGTTCAATCCGTTAAAGGTTTCAGAATTAAAGTCAAAAAAGCGTAACGGTGTCGAGGAGTAGGGGAGTTTGAGTGTTGTGGAGTTAGAGTTGTTTGCTTTAAATATTTCAGTATACGGTTTTGATTTAATTTTACAGGAGGCAGTTCAATGGGTACTAGATTTACTGAGAGAGCTCAGAGAGTAATACTTATAGCGCAGGAAGAGGCCAAAAGACTTAATCATGATTATGTCGGCACGGAACATATACTTTTAGGGCTTGTCGCTTTGGGCGAAGGAGTTTCAGCTCAAGTGCTTACAAACCTTAATGTGGACATAAGAAAAGTGAGAAGCGAGATTGAAAAAATAGTGGGCACCGGCGATAATATGATGCTCCTGGGCGAAATACCTTTTACTCCCAGGGCTAAAAAAGTTTTGGAATACGCCGTTGAAGAAGCTCAGCATATGGGCCATACTTATATAGGCACCGAGCATATTTTGATGGGGCTCATCAGAGAAGAAGAAGGCGTAGCCGCCAGAGTTCTTGATAATCTGGGACTTAAGCTTGAAACGGTTCGGGAAGAAGTTATGAATCTTCTCAGCGAAAATGAAACGGAACAAACCGGCCGTTCCTCTCAGGGAAAAGCCTCTTCTCAATCAGCAACGCCCAAAGGCAAGAGCAAAACGCCGGCTTTGGATGAGTTTGCCCGCGATTTAACTCAGATGGCCAATCAGAAAATTTTAGATCCGGTTATTGGCCGAAGCACTGAAATTGAGAGAATTATACAGGTCTTGGGCAGAAGAACAAAAAATAATCCCGTTTTAGTCGGAGAGCCGGGAGTGGGTAAAACAGCCATAGTTGAAGGCCTGGCGCAAAAACTGGCTACGGGAGATATTGCCGATACTCTCGCGGGCAAGAAAGTTTTAAGTTTGGATTTGGCCTCAATAGTCGCGGGCACAAAATATAGAGGAGAATTTGAACAAAGGCTTAAGACCATAATAGAAGAGATAAGAAAAGCCAAAAATTCAATAATAGTTTTTATAGACGAATTGCACACCGTTATCGGCGCGGGCGCGGCGGAAGGCGCGATAGACGCTTCAAATATGCTTAAACCCGCTTTAGCCAGAGGAGAGCTTCAGTGCATAGGAGCCACCACATTTGATGAATATAGAAAACATATAGAGCATGATCCCGCTCTTGAAAGAAGATTTCAAACCGTTATAGTCGATCCTCCCACCGTGGAAGAGACAATTGAAATTTTAAGCGGACTTAAAGACAGATATGAAGATCATCATAAATGCGAATATAAAGAAGCGGCGATTATAGCGGCAGCACAGTTATCGGATAAATACATAACCGATCGCGCTCTTCCCGATAAAGCCATTGATATTTTAGACGAGGCCGGTTCAAGAGCAAGACTTAAAATTTCGGTTGTTCCGTCCGAGTTTAAGGAAAAAGAGGCTGAGATTGAAGAATTAACGAAAGAAAAAAACAGCGCTATTTATAATCAGGAATATGAGAAAGCGGCAAAAATGCGCGATAAAGAAAAAGAATTAAAGAAAGAGTATGAGGATATGAAAAAGAAGTGGCGTGAGAACCGCGACAAGAAAACGCCTCAAGTGACCGAAGATGATATAGCCAATATCACTTCCAAATGGACGGGCATACCGGTTACTCGTTTGACGGAAAGCGAAACCGAGAAGCTTACTCATATGGAAAAAGAAATTCACAAAAGGCTTATAGGTCAAGAAGAGGCGGTTAAGGTTATCGCTCAAGCCATAAAAAGAAGCAGAACCGGCATGAAAGATCCAAAGCGCCCTATCGGAAATTTTATTTTTCTTGGGCCGACCGGCGTTGGAAAAACGGAGTTGGCGAGAGTTTTGGCGGAATTTTTATTTGGGAATGAAGATGCCATGGTAAGGATAGATATGTCGGAATATATGGAGAAGTTTTCCGTATCAAGGCTTATCGGAGCGCCTCCCGGTTATGTAGGTTATGAAGAGGGAGGAAAACTCACGGAGCTTGTGAGAAGAAAACCGTATTCGGTTGTTGTGCTTGATGAAATTGAAAAAGCTCATCCCGATGTTTTTAATATTTTATTGCAGGTTATGGACGAGGGGCTTTTAACCGATAGTCTCGGACATAAAGTCAGTTTCAAAAATACCATTATGATTATGACTTCAAATGTCGGCGCAAGGCTCATAAGCAAAGGAAAATCACTGGGTTTTGTCGCTCAAGACGATACAGAGAAAGATTATAAAGAAATGAAAAGCACAGTGATGGAAGAGGTTAAAAGAGTTTTTAATCCCGAGTTTATTAACAGGGTTGATGAAATTCTTGTTTTCAGGCCTCTTACCGAAGTGGATATGGAAAAAATTCTTGAACTTAATTTAAAGAAAGTAACCGCTAAATTGAAAGAAAAGGATTTAAAATTCACCATCGCCAAAGAAGCTAAAAAGTTTCTTACTAATACGGGCTTTGACCGTAATTATGGAGCGAGACCTCTTCTTAGGACCGTGCAAAGGGTTTTGGAAGATCCGATAAGCGAATTAATGCTCAATAATAAGTTGAAAAAGAGCCAAACGATAAAGGTTAGCTGGAAAAAAGACGCGAAAGAATTAACTTTTGACCTTGTCTAAAAAAGCAGCAAAAAAGAGATTAAGCGATTGAGATATTAAGTAATTAAGTTAAATAAGGAGTTTCTTTAAAAAACTTAATCACTGTTTGCTTAATCACTCAATCACTGGTTTTTGATTTACTATGATTAGAAACTTTGTTAAGAGAAAAAAACCGAGATTATTTAGAAAGCGAACTATTATCATTGTCGCCATAGTCCTGCCTTTGGCCAGTTTCTTTTTTTATAAAGCAAGCCCCGGCATTCCATTAGTTGGAAAATTCACTTCCGCGCCTAAAGTCAGGCCTCATAATCAGGCAAAGTGGGATAAGATGGTCAAGCGGCTTGAAAAAACAGCTCGCGCGTATCGCGGTAATGTGGGTATTTACTTTAAAGATATCAATAGTGGTAATATTTGGGAATATAAAGCGGATAAGCTTTTTCCGTCCGCAAGTCTTATTAAACTCCCGATGATGGCGGCTGTTTTTGAGAAAATAAAAAAAGGGGATCTTTCCTTTGACACCCAAATAAGGTTGACAAGAAGGGAAAGAAGAGGCGGTTCCGGCACTTTGAAATGGGCGAGAGAGGGAACAAAGTTAAGTGTAATGGAGCTTTTGTATAAAATGATAACCGAGAGTGATAATACGGCCACAAATATGTTGTCGGATTATGTGGGGATGAATTATCTTCAGCGGGAATTTTCAAGGATGGGGCTTGTTTATACCAAAATTTATCCCGAGGGTTTCAATCTTACTTCGGGCAGAGTGGCAAGGGAAAATTATACCACCGCCAGAGAAATGGCCGATTTAATTGAGAGGATATACGATAAAGAGCTTGTTGACGAGCAATCGAGTGAATTAATGATGGATTTCCTAAAGCATTCAAAGTCCAGAACTCGTCTTCGGCGCGGTTTGCCGATAGGCTGGGAATTGGCTCATAAAACCGGTCTTTTGAGAAAATCATGCCATGATGTGGGCGTGGTTTTTTCTCCTCAGGGCGATTATGTAATAGCTGTTTTAACCGGCAATGTTCCAAATTATTCAAGCGCTAAAAAATTCATAACAAAAATAGCCAAACACACCGTCGATTATTATAAAGTCGAAAGCAGTATCGCCAATACCATAAAATCCAAACGATCAAAATCTCTTTAATAATAAAGGCAAGAAATCAGAGGTTAACTTTATTTCTTCTGAAAAGATTCCTTCTTAGTGTTTTATCGGTTGATGATTTATCCAAAAGCATCGTAATTGCCGAGATAAGGTCTTTGTTCTCTATCGGTTTGTTGAGGAATAGGTCGGCATGAGCCACTAAATTGGCTTGCATTTTTGTTTTATTATCCATAATGCCGGTTAAAATTATTACAGGGACTCTTCGTGTTTCGCGGTCCTCTTTTATTCTTTTGCAGAGTTCGATGCCGTTCATGTCCGGAAGCATGACATCAAGCAGTACAAGGTCCGGCTTTGAATTTGAAATCCAATCCAAAGCTGTTTTGCCGCAAGTGGCTGTCATAATAAGATGGCCTGTTTTTTCCAGAATAGTCTGCAAAAGCAGTACAAGATTTTTATCGTCTTCCACAACTAAAATTTTTGCCATATAATCCCCTTATATTTTAGTATCATATTAAAAATAAACAGGATTTGGGTATGATTTTTATCAATCAAAATGGGGAATAGGCGGATGCCTTTTAATAGAATTCTTAAAATAGGATTAATAATTGCGGGTACAATATTCACGGTCCTGGGTTTTATAGGTATTTTTGTGCCGCTTTTGCCAACCACCCCTTTTCTTCTTCTCGCCGCCGCTTGTTATGCTCGAAGTTCTAAAAAAATCTATGCATGGCTTTTAAACAATAAGCTGTGCGGAAAATATATAAAAGGCTATATTGAGCGAAAGGGTTTGCCTTTTAATATCAAGCTGTTTTCCATTGTTTTTTTGTGGACGGCCATTGTTTTATCCGCATTATTTGTCGTCATGACTTCCTTATTGAAAATTTTACTGCTTTTAATCGCCATATGCGTTAGTGTTCATGTTTTGCACATAAAAACATTTAATGACTGAAGCGATATTTCTCAAAGCTTCAAAAAAAGCGCATACCCGAAAGGCCTATTTTTATATAGGCCTAAAGCCTATTGTTGGGATTCTCCGCCAAATAGTAAAATTAATACAGAGAACAATTCAGTCGTTTGGGAGGTTTTATATGAAATTATTTTTATGTATCGGTTTAATGTTCCTTTTTGCCGGGAATTCCATGGCTTATATCACTGTAGATTGCGATGTCGATGTGAGAGTTGATAATCGTATAACGAATTTGGATACTGAACAAAAAATCGGTTCGGAAAGAATTAATTGCGATGGAGGTGAAATGAGAATTATGCGCATGGTTAAAACGGATGTGTCCGTCACCGCCAGAGCCGAGGCCAGCGCCAGGGCGGATGCCGACGCTTATTACAGCGATTCTTGTTCATGTTCAGGCAGCGGTTGCGGCACTTGTCACACTTCGGGCAGCGGTTCTGATTATGATCGTGATTCCGATTCCGATTCCACGAGCCGGAGTAAAACGGCTGAAACCAAATTTGTGGTGGCGAGAGTTTCTTTTGACAGTTTGCGTAAAATGGGCTTCAGCGTGACTCAAAATACCGACTCTTGCAGATTGCTGGACGATAAAGGCCGTTCTTTGAACACCCTTAAGGCGATAGCGGTAATAACCAGAATTTATGGAGAAGAATTGCTTAAGGAATATGACGCCGATTTTAATGTCTTTGATAAATTTTGCGGATGTAATCAGCCGAATTTACAGAAAATCGATAATTTAGGCGGTATTATTGGAAAATCGGTTTCTTTTGACGGCGCGGAAATGGAGGGGGAATAAAATGAAATTAATTTTAACCTTGTTTTTAGTAGCGGCGGTTCCCGTTTCTTTGATGGCTTTTGATGTGGAAAATATTTCTTTTGATGAATTAATGGGAGAGAATTTTACTGAAATTATAGAATCGGCGAAAAGCGCGGAAATGGAAAAGGTTTCGTTTGAGATTCAAAATGAAGGTGAAGCTTTTGAAATTCCCTCCGTTCGGATGAGAAAAGTTTCTTATGAAGAAGCTGAAATGTCGCGATGTCCCCGCAACTCAGAGATAATCACGGGCGAACCGGACACGGACTTGTTTACTTATGTGGGATTTAAATATATTCGCTCCGATGATTCCACTTGCTTAGCTCAGCCAAGCGATAAGATTTATTATCAGGAGGCCAAAAACACCAATCTTAGTTTTTGGCATAATCAGGGATCTTCGTTCTCTTATGACTATGAAACGCTTGAATATCGTATGAAGAGATATTTTTTCTTTCGAACTCAATTGGACGGCACCCGCAGGTTTTATCATTATGAAAAAACGGAATATACTGGAAAGACATTTCCCGAGAGAGTGGAGCTTGAGTTTGTAAATCGTGAAAATTATCCCATTATTCCTTGGGAGGGAGATGAGACTTTTCGTTTGAATTATGGTCTCGGTGATAAGGCCGCGCTGGTTTTTTTTAGAACGAATTATGAATATAAAATAGAATCTGTCGGTGAAGTTGTGGATGGGAACTGGTTTACAAAGTTTAATATTAAGGTTGTGAAAAAAAAGAAATTAACTCCTCCCGAAAAGGACGCGGTTTCATTAACGCTTAATAAAGAGGGTGATGGACTGTCTGTTAAGATACGGGATATTCGGGCGCGGAGCTATTATAAAGATGACAAAATCGGTCTTAAAATAAAGTTATGGAGAAATGTTCTCTTATTTGACGATAAGGTAGCCTATGAGATTGATATTAATCTCGATACGGCGTCGGATATAGTTATTGATTTTTCAGATTCTAAATGGGATTCCTTTAAAAAGGAAGGCTTAAAAAAGTGGAGAGAATATTATGTTGAATGGAGTTTTAGAAGGGTAAACAGCAATATATCTTCCGATGAATGGATTGAAAAAGAAGAGTCAAACAGAATAAGACTTTAAGTTTTAATGGCGCGGCCTTATTTTTTTAAATTTGTGCCGGTTTATGATTTTTCCAACATTGTTTTAACCGCATCGAGAAGGTCTTCGTTTTTCACCGGTTTATTGAGGAAAAAATCAGCCGGCGCGGTTAAAGTGGTTTTCATTTTTGTTGGATTATCTTTAAAAGCCGTTAAAATTATTACCGGTATTTTTCGCGTCGCGCTATCGCTTTTTATTTTTTTACAGACTTCAATACCGCTTATATCGGGAAGTCCGATATCAAGCAGCACAAGGTCGGGTTTTGAATTTGCAATCCAATCCAAAGCCATTTGCCCTGTGGAAGCCTTCATAATAAGATGACCTTTTGTTTGTAAGATTGCTTGCGCTAATGCCATTAAATCCGAATCATCTTCCACAATTAAAATTTTTGCCATTTATACCCCTTCTTTCCCGTGTATGTTTAGGATCCTGTCCGACATAAGCAATTTCGCCTGCAACTGTCGCTTTTGGCTTACGCCTTTGTGCCGCTCAACTTACAGGCTCCTAGTATACCACAAAATACTCGGTTTGAGTATGTTTTATGCCAAATTTGATTAAAGGAGTGAATTAGAGGGGTCTGTTTCTTCTAAAAAGATTTCGCCGGAGCGCGTTATCGCTTGATGTTTTTTCCAGTATTATTTTAATAGCGTCGAGAAGCTCTTTATTTTCCACCGGTTTATTGAGAAATAAATCGGCATGGGCGTTTAAATTGGCCTGCATTTTTGTTTGATTATCTTTAAAGGCGGTTAAAACTATTACGGGTATTCTTCGCGTCGAGCTATCGCTTTTTATTTTTTTACAGACTTCAATACCGCTCATATCGGGAAGGCCGACATCAAGCAGCACAAGGTCGGGTTTTGAATTTGCGAGCCAGTCCAAAGCCATTTGCCCTGTAGAAGCTGTCATAACAAGATATCCCGCCGTTTGCAGGATCTCTTGCGTGCACATCATAAGGTTTGGGTCATCTTCAATAAGTAAAATTTTTGCCATACAATTATCCTTTAAAAATCAATAGAATTTACAATGGTCTGTTTCTTCTGAAGAGGTTTCGCCGGAGCGCGTTATCGCTTGATGTTTTTTCCAATATTGCCGCAACCGCCTCGGAAAGATCCTTATTGTTTATAGGTTTGTTTAAAAATAAATCGGCATGAGCGGTAATATTCGCGTGCATTTGTGTTTGATTATCCACATTGGCGGTTAAAATTATTACGGGTATTCTTCGCGTCAAGCTATCGCTTTTTATTTTTTTACAGACTTCAATACCGGTCATGTCCGGAAGCCCCACATCAAGCACGACAAGGTCCGGTTTTGAATTCGCAATCCAATTCAAAGCCATTTGTCCGGTAGAAGCTGTCATAACAAGATGTCCCGCCGTTTGCAGAATCATTTGTGTTAATGCCATCAAATCCGGATCATCTTCAACAATTAAAACTTTAGCCATTTTCCCCACACACAGTACATTAATTAAATTATTGTGTATTTCCCCGAGAAGTATCTGCAAATATTATAGCAGAAAATATTTGGATTTGAATGTGACATGAGTCAAACTCCCTGCGGTCATAGTTTACAGGTCGAAAGTCTCAAGTTACAAAATCGTGAAGAAATGGAAACGACAAAAATAAATGCGGAAATACGATAATAATTTTATATGGAAGGATACGAAATAAATCAATAAGGAAATTGTCGATTACTTATTGTTGTGTTCCGGTATTATTTTATCTCTGCTTATTGTCTTTGTTCGTGGTTGATAAACCAGATAAAATCAGCGTATTTAAGAATTTCTCTATCGGGGGAAGCGGGGCAAGTTGGGGCATCTTCCGTATAAAAAGAAGAATGCTCAAGATCTTTAGTCCGCGTTTTTACTGAAAAGGGGATGCCGGCATTATAAATCATATGGCCATTGCCGGCTATTACAAGGCCGGAGTATCCTTTGTTTTTATTTAAAAAATCGGCCATTTTTGAGCCCATAACTTCATTCCATACCGACATGGAAGCCAGATAATTTTCCCATTTAAACATTCCCGACATGGGGCCGTTTTCAAAAGAAGTTTTAAGAAATTTCAAATATCTCTCGTTCGTGGAAATATGTATATTTTCAGGCAGGAGTTTTCTTTCCTCAGGAGAAAGGCCTTCAAGTCCTACCCGGGCTATTTTGGCAACTGTTTTTTTCGGCATATTAAGGGCCAGAGCTTTAAGTTTTTTCTCTCTTATAAAATCAAACAGAGGCTTATATAGATTGAAATCAAAGCCCCATTCTTTTTCCCAATCGACCTTTTTTAGAAATTCATTTTCACTTAATTTTCCCTCGGCATAATCATTGAGAATTGGTTGAAGCGTAAAATTAAGCATTTCAAAGCCAACTGCTATTTTCCTGTCTTTCTCCATATATAAGAGTTCGAGCGCCTTAAGTTGAGCCAAATGGTCTTTCATTTGGTCATGACTTTCGCCAACATAAACAACATCGCTCGCGGCTATGTGTTTCTCCAAACTTTTAAGATTTATTTTTTTTCGTGATTTGGCTTTATAAAGGCAATAACCGTGGGTATTTTTTTTCGTATTGCTCAAATTTGAGTCGGACATTGCCGAGGATGGTAAATTTATAAGAAGACTTGCTGCCAGAATATATTTTATCATAAGCAGATTATATTAAATTTATGTCAGGACGGGGCTATATTTGGTAACATATACAAATATATATCAAAATTTTTGGAGGGAATATGTCTAAAGAAGGTAAAGAAAGAGCCTTAGATGTGGCTTTATTGCAAATAGAAAAGCTTTATGGAAAAGAAGCTATTATGAAGTTGGGGGATAAAACCAATAAAAAAATGGAAGCAATTGGAACAGGAGCTTTGTCATTGGACTTGGCCCTGGGCATAGGCGGCATTCCAAGAGGAAGAGTTGTTGAAATTTATGGCCCCGAATCATCGGGAAAAACCACTTTAGCATTGCATATCATTGCTAATGCTCAGAAAACGGGGATGGCGGCTTTTATAGATGCCGAGCATGCTTTAGATTCTTTTTATGCTGAAAAACTGGGCGTTGATATAAACAATCTTCTTATCAGCCAGCCTGATTGCGGCGAACAAGCTCTTGAAATTACGGAAAAACTTGTCAGATCCGGCGCTGTGGATATTATTGTTATTGATTCCGTCGCCGCGCTTGTTCCCCGCGCTGAAATAGACGGTGATATGGGAGATTCTCATATGGGAAAGCAGGCAAGGCTTATGTCGCAGGCTTTAAGGAAGCTTACCGCCATAGTTTCAAGCACCAAAACCACTATAATTTTCATCAATCAGATAAGGCATAAAATAGGCGTGATGTTTGGCAGTCCCGAAACCACTACCGGCGGATTGGCTCTTAAGTTTTATTCTTCGGTTAGAATGGATATTCGCAGAATAGAAACTCTTAAAAAGGGAGATATTGTAACAGGTTCCAGAATAAGAGTTAAGATTGTCAAAAATAAAATCGCTCCTCCGTACCGAAGAGCGGAATTTGAAATGATTCATGGAGAAGGCATCAGCGCCGAGAGCTGTCTTTTGGATATGGGCGTTGAAACCGGTATTGTGGATAAAGCTGGAAGCTGGTACATTTACAAAGGTGAAAGAATAGGTCAAGGCAGAGACAATGCCAGGATGTATTTGAAAGAAAATCCCGATAAAGCTAAAGAATTGGATCTTAGTTTGCGTGAAAAATTTTTAGATTTCAAGGGTAATGTGGGCGAAAAAAAGAAGGCCGTGAAAAAAGAGAAAATTCAAAAATAATTTTCTCTAAACTAGGCCGCCTCAATGGCCTATAGACATCCCCGCTTTTTGGCGGGGCGGGCAAATGTCTAAAGTTTGTTATTTGTAGTTTGGATATTATTTGGTATTTGAAAAAGTTGCCGCTGAAAGCGTCCTAATTTATTTATGAAAGAATTGAGTAAAGTTTTTTTTAGGCATTTATCAAATGAAAGAGGCCTTTCAAACAATACCTGCTTGGCCTATTCACGAGATATTGATTCTTTTGGCGTTTATTGCGATATAAGAAAAATTGATATTAAAAAGGCTGACGCCTCCGGCATAGAAGCTTATTTGTGGCATCTTAAGTCTAAGCTTAAACTTAAGCCTGCTTCCATATTTAGGAAAAGGGAATCTATTCGTTCATTTTATAGATTTCTTATGCTTGAGGGGGGGATTTCAAAAGATCCCACAAAAAATTTTAAATCACCCAGGCTTCCGGGAAATTTGCCGCGTTTTTTATCAGATAGCGAGATAAAGACGCTTTTAAGTTTTCCCACTCAGAATAAATTTTCTCTTTTACGCGCTCTGGCGGCCATGGAGCTTTTTTATGCCACGGGCATGAGAGTTTCGGAAGCGCTTTCTTTAAGGCTTGAGGCGATTAATATGGAGCAAGGTTGGATAAGAGTGATGGGCAAAGGCTCCAAAGAGAGGATAGTGCCTGTTCATTTAAATGCCATAAAAACGCTTAAAAATTATCTTGAGGTTCGGCATTTGAAATTTTCCGGCAATAAAGTCAGTGATGAGGTTTTTGTCAATAAAAGCGGCGGGAAACTCAGCCGCGTTCAAATGTGGAAAGATATTAAGAAACTGGCGAAACTGGCAAATATGAATAAGCATATTTATCCTCATTTATTTCGGCATACATTTGCCTCCCATCTTTTGGGCGGAGGAGCTGATTTGCGTTCTTTGCAAGAGATGTTGGGCCATGCCAGTTTAAATACGACACAAATTTATACGCATATACAGAAATCTCAGTTAAAATCGGCGCATCAAAAATTTCATCCGGACAAAGGATAGGGTTCGGGTTGGATTAACAAAGGTTTGTCGGGGACACCTTTTAGTGTTCGACTGGATTGGCTGGAAAATAAAGAGGAAAATAAATGGCGGTTTTGGAAGAACTTAATGATTTTCTGGATTCTGAAATAAGATTCCACGATAAGCAGCGTTTTGAGATGAAACTGGATATAGAGTTGTCTTCGCCAAAGAAGAATTCTTATAAAGTGGAAACTTATTTCTTTATTCCCAAAGCGCTTAATATCGGTCCACGCAGTTATTCAAAAACGGATTTTTATGATAATACCCAGAGATATATAAGATTTAAAACCCCGCAGATAAGCCTGTTAAAGCTTATTGATCCGGAGATTGAAGTTTCACCTTTCAATAGAATAAGAAAAAAAATAAGTCTTATTTTGGGTGGAAATAAAGATGTTAAAACCGTAAATTCCGTTTACAATGAATTTAAGCTTTTTGGCTGTATGATAAAATCGGAGCTTAAAGATTACGGTTCTTTTTTTATTAAAGAATTAAATGAAGTCAGCGTTGCTTCCCGCGAGGAAAATTATCTTATACTGGCAAAAAATTTGATTGTTTTTATCGAAGATTCCAAAAAACTTATTTCAAAAATTGATGTTTTACGCTCTGAATTGTCTCAGCCGATTATTCCGCTAAAGCTCAGGGAAACATTCGGTTTCTTTGAAGAGTATTTTAGTTTGATTATGGAGGAGGCTTTTACCCATTTGCTTGATGCCGTGCAAAAAACCGGTTATAGCGAGGGCTTTTCCGAATGCGAGATGGAAATGAAGAGGATTATTTCTTCTCAAAATAAATTCAGAAGAGACAAAAATTATTTTTCTTTCATAAAAGACGAGCGGCACAATGAGGTCTTTGTATATCGGCGCGGCGTTCTTAAAAAATTCATATCAAGCGCTCTATATCTTAAGGTGGAAGTGTTTGAAAGAAAAGCGCTTTCCCAAGTTTTATTAGGTATTGCCGCGGGACTTGCCATGCTGTTCGCGGTTATAGCCACCATTTACGCGCAAAGCAAGTTTTCTTTGAACAGTTGGCCTTTTGTTTTTATACTAGTCGTCAGTTATATATTTAAGGATAGGATAAAAGATTGGCTTAAAGTGTTTTTTTCCAGAAGCATGGTGAAGTGGATTTCCGACAGGCAAGTGGAGATTTTAGATCCTTTAAACGATAAAAAAATAGGTGTTTTAAAAGAGGCGTTCACTTTTATTTCAAGCTCTTCAGTGCCCGTCGATATATCCAATATAAGAAATCTGGACAATATAACATCCATTGATGAAGACGGCAAGCCGGAGAGAGTTTTTAAGCATGAAAAAAAAGTAGTGCTTTTCCCCGGTAAAATTTTAAAATTTCATGAACGGCGAAAAAATATAACTGATATTATGCGTTTTAATATAGGCGGATTTACCGCGCATGCCGATGATTCTCTGGTTAAACATCGTTATTTGGAAGGGGAAAGCGGAGATATTGAAACCGCCATTTGTCCGAGGGTTTACCATATTAATGTTATTGTGAAATATGTTTGCCTGAGCGCTGGGCAAAGTGAAAAGATTGATTATGACAGGATTAGAATAATTTTAAGTAAAGACGGTATAGCGCGAATTGAAGATGTAAAGATATAGAAAGGAGTTGCCATGTCTATTAATGCCATAGGAATTTTAGGAGCAAATACCATTGGAACGGGAATAGCCGAGATATTCGCTCTTAACGGTTTCCAAGTTAGAATTTATGATAATTTTAAAGACAGCCTTACTCTTTCCATGGCAAAGATAAAATGGTCTCTTTCCGCGCAAGGCAAGGAAGATTTGTTTTCCAATATTGAGCCCATTCAGGATTTTTCCTTGTTTAAAGGCGCGGACATAATAATAGAGGCGATTGGTAAAGATTTGGATGAGCGAAGGATGATTTTTAATAAGCTCGCGAGCAATGTGGACCCCGATTGTATTGTGGCGGTTTACGCGGGAATCGCGCCGCTTGAGGAAATTTTAGAGAGTTCCGATTTGCCCGCGGAGCAAACGGTGGGTTTTCATTTTATAAAACCTGTTAGAAAAAATCAGCTTGTGGAGCTTATAAAAACAGATAAAACAAAAGATGAGATTATTGAAGTTTGCATGGAGCTTTTGAGAAAGGCGCAAAAAACGCCCATTATGGTAAAAGATAATCCCGGCGCCATAGTGGAAAGATTATTGAGGCCGTTTTTTCTTGCCGCTTTCCGGCTTTTGGAATCGGGTAAAGGGCTTCCTCATGAAATAGATGGGGCCTTTAAAGAAATTTCAAAAGCTTCTTACGGACCTTTTGAAATGGTTGATTATATGGGTTTGGATGCGGATTATCAAGCTACAAAGATGATATATGAGAAGCTTTCAAAGCCCGACAGGCTTGCCCCTTCCGATATGGAGCTTCGTCTTGTGCAATACGGACAGCTCGGCAGAAATGCCACGATTGGATTTTATATTTATGAAGATGGAAAGATAGTCGGAGAAAATCCGATACTTTCAAATATAGTCAAGTATCTTGGCCTTAAAAAAGTCGGAAAAGAAGAAATTTTCGCGGAACTGTTAAGGCCGGTTATTGAAGAGGCCAAACTTCTCGCCTCTGAAATTATGGCATCCGAATATGATATAGAAACCGCGGTTAAAATGGCTTTTAATTGGCCGAAAGGGCCGTTTTCCTATCATAGAGAAATGAAATCTTTGTTTAAAGAAAAAATCGTTTCCGAGTTTGATAATCTGGATAGTTTTTAAGTCCGGGCGGGGGATATATGAGTTTAAAATCTTTGGAGCGTAAGATTGAACAATTTTTTCCCAATGAAAAAGAATATGTTCTAAAAAAAATTTTCGCTGATATAAAAAAATACGATTTTAAAAAAGCCCGGAAAAAAACTCTAACCCAAAAAGACGCTGTTCTTATAGTTTACGGCGATAATTTCTTAAAAAGAGGAGAAAAGCCTCTTAAAACACTTTTAAAATTTCTCAACACCTATGTTAAAGGTAAAGTAAACCGCGCTCATATACTTCCTTTTTTTCCTTTTTCCTCCGATGACGGTTTTTCGGTGATTGATTACAGGAAAACAGATAAAAAACTCGGCGCTTGGAGAGATATTGAAAAAATATCCGAAAAGTTTCCGCTTATGTTTGATTTTGTCATAAATCACATCTCGTCAAAAAGCGTGTGGTTTAAAAGTTATCTCAATAAGGATAAGAAATTTGCCGAATATTTTATAAGCCGGGAGCCAAAAGAAGATTTATCCCAAGTTGTAAGGCCGAGAAGCCACGCCCTCCTGACGCCGTTTTCCAAAAAAGGCTCAAGGAAGAAAGAATATTTGTGGACCACTTTTAGCGAAGACCAGATTGATCTCAATTTTGAAAACCCGGATGTTTTTATCGAGATGACGGATATATTTTTATTTTACGCTACAAAGGGCGCGGGTATAATGAGAATGGATGCCATAGCCTATCTTTTTAAAGAAGCCGGAACAAAATGTATTCACCTTGAGAAAACTCATTTATATGTGAAATTTTTAAGAGATATCGTGGATACCTTCTCTTTGAATGTCTGTCTGCTTACGGAAACAAATGTGCCGCATGATGAGAATATTTCATATTTTGGCGCGAGAGATGAGGCGCATATGGTTTATCAGTTTGCATTGCCTCCGCTTTTGGCTCACGCTATAATGCGTGAAAATTCAATTCATCTAAATAAATGGGCAAAGACTCTTTTAAAAGTTTCAAAAGATAATATATTTTTTAATTTTACCGCTTCGCACGACGGAGTCGGAGTAAGGCCTTTGTCAGGCATATTAAGGGATTCTGAAATGGAGTTTATGAAAGATAAAACTCTTGAAAGAGGCGGCGCGGTATCTTATAAGAAAAATTCTGACGGCTCTCGTTCTCCTTATGAACTGAATATTACATATATGAATTTAATAAATTCTCCGCAATCTTCAATAGGAGAAAAAACGGCGAGATTTATGGCATCGCAGGCAATAATGCTGTCAATGAAAGGCGTTCCCGGAATATATGTTCATAGTTTTGTAGGCTCGGAAAATTTTGCGCGCGGCGTTAAAAAAACCGGAATGAACAGGACTATCAATAGGGAGAAGCTTGAGTTTGGGAAATTTGAAAAAGAAATTAATTCTAAAGATCATATAAGAAAAATTATTAATGATAAATATTCAGCGCTTCTTAAGGTCCGTTCGCGTGAAAAAGCTTTCAGTCCTTATGCCAGGCAAAAAGTAATTGATTTTGGAAAAAGTTTTTTCGCTCTTTTAAGAGGCGAGGTTAAAAATGAAGTTCTCTGTATTGTAAATATCTCGGCAAAACCTCAACGGATTAAGGGGAACTTGCGAACTTATATCGGAAGCCGCGGGGCGAAAGACATTATTGCAGGCCGTATAATTAAAGAAAAGAATCCTATATTGGAACCTTTTGAAATATTGTGGCTGAAAAAAAGGTGTTAATAAAGTTTATGGCGTTAAGTGTTATTAAATTTATGTGGCACACTTTATGTAAATGGGAGTATGTCAGTGACATTTTCAGTCGGGGACGGAGTCTTGAACATTGATGGGTGTCTGGCGCCATAGGCGCCACAGGCTTTGTTGTCCTTTGAAAGCCCAGTCCACCCACCCTCCCCATAAGTCCAAGTCGGGTTCCGAACGGCCTTGCTTAGCAAACACAACCACCATCCTGTATGCCTTATTTTTTATATAAATATCCCGCCCCATTTATGGTAAAACGGATTGCCCCAGCCCTTAAAAAGGAAAGCTTTATAAAGCTATTTACACAGAAATTTTACACACTCGTAAATATTGAATATTGGAATTTGTGATTATTTGATTTTTAATGGTTGAGGTTTATTGCTTTTGGATTTGATGAAAATTTCCGATATTCTTTTTTCAAGAGCTGTCAGGGACAGTTTCTTATAAGCTATATTGAAGTTCTTTTCGGTAATCTTTTTATATTTCTTTTTATCAATCAAAATATCGTAAAGGCGGGAAACATTTTTGTTGATGATTTTTTGAGGTAATTCGTATAGCTCTTTGTGCTCCAAGTGTCGTCGACCGGTTTGCGGTTGCTGAAGACGCTGTTCCGGTAGTTTGTATGATTTCCCGCGCTCCAGGCGTCGACCTGTCCGCGGTTGCTGAAGAAGGCGCTCTTCCTCCAGTTTACGCGAGCCTCTTTTAAAATAATACTTATTTCCCAAAGAGAGAAGGTTAAAGCCGAATTTTTTTATGTCTTTTGTGAAAACAGGGTATTCAAAAATAATTACCGGTTTTTTTAACGCGAGGGCTTCAATAAGCTGATTGCCCCAGCCTTCCAAAAGGCTGGTATAGGTAACAGCGTCGCAAATTTTATAAAAATCCCATAATGAATAAGAGTTGTTGGTTTTTGAGGCTTCGCATAACTTTTCGCAGAATATGGTTTTTACTCCCAAGTTTTTCGCGTGGGTTTTTATCTTTTTATAATAGGCGGTATCTTCTATAAGTCCGGGAAAAATAATGACTGTTTCAGTGTTTTTGTTGATTCTTTTTCCGTTATAAAGAATTTTGTTTTCAAAATCTTTTTTTCTTCGTACAAATTCATTTATAAAATCCAAGGCGAATTCTATTCCTTTTCTTTCCACAATTCGCGTGGCGTGCAGAAAGATTATGGAGTTTTTCTTTATGTTAAGCTTCTTTTTTAATCCTGTGGGAATGGAGGAATCTATTTGCGAGAAATCAAAATAATTATCCACGGGACTGCTTTTTAGGTCTTTTCTTTTTTTGAGTTCCCCTTTGGCTAATGAATTTATTACAAGATGTCCCGGTATTGTTTTTGGGGGATAATATTTTTTTACCAATTCCGCCGTAAAATTATTTGTCGGATTATAAGTCCTTTCCCAGAAAAAATCGTGATGAAAACCTTGGAAAGAAATATTTTTCATTTCTTTATTGAGATTATAAAGTGCTGCCGCGAAAGGAATATTAATGGGCAGTGAAAAGACATTGTTAATTACAAGAATATCGGGTTTTTCTTTTTCTAAAAAACCGCGCAGGATTTTTTCACATTTTTTTGTCAATTTTTCAAAATTTTCTTTAAGTTTTTTTTCAGGAATTGTAAGCTTAATAAAGCAGTTCTTGGTGAAAGCCGCGATATCCCGATGCCTGAAATCAAGAATGAAATTATTATAATCTCCGCCAATGCCGGCGATAATAATACACTTGTTTCCTGAATTTTCAATTGCTTTTTGCCATTTTTCCATTTCAAGGGAAACGCCGTCCGTTTCCGCCGCCCTATAATGAATAAGCGCGAACTTTATCATTTTGAAAAGCCTTCAATGATTTTGAGAACAATAACCATTAAAACAAAGTAACCGGCGAGAATGGCATAGTATTTGGGCCAGTTTTTCTTATAGTTAAATTGTTTTTTGGCGTTTGACGACCAGAGCAAGTGATCAATGTTTTTATTTTCTCCCTCGGCCGAATATCTTATGAATTGTCCGGCAGAGCCGCTGAAATTAAATTCAAGATTAAAAATGATACTGGCATAATAGCCTACGGTAAAGGTTATAAAACAGCCGCTTACATTCCACCAGAGCCAGGATATTTCAGGGTGCGCTATCCAGAGATAAAGATTGGCGCAAAAGCCCGCCAGAATGCCGATAACGGTTCCTGTTCCTGTAGCTCTTCTTGTGAGTATGGCCAAAAGGAAAGTGGCCAGTATCGGGCCGTTAGCGAGAGAGCCTATTTTGTTTATTGATTCAATGATGGAATTTGAAATATTTCCCACAAAAAAAGAAAAAGTAATACACATTCCTCCCCAAAAAACCGTTGTTAATCTCGACCATAAAAGTTGGCGTTTTTCATCCAAAGAGCCTTTTATCCAGAATCTCTCTATAATATCCCTAACCGTTACGGCGGAAAGAGAATTTATTGTCGAATCCAACGATGACATCGCGGCGGCAAAAAGAGCCACAATAATGAGCCCTATTACTCCATGAGGAAGATATTCCAAAACGAAAACCGGAACCGCGAGATTATAATTCACCGCGCCGGTTGAAGAATCCGTGAGAAGATTTAAAAACGCGGGATTTTTAATTATATAAGCGCCTATGGCCACTCCGACAAAACAATATGTTATAACGAGGGGGAATCTAAATATGCCGTTTATAA
>DAOWCC010000037.1 GCA_030639665.1 Elusimicrobiota bacterium
GCGTCGCCCAAACCGGGAACTATATAACCGTTACCATTGAGTTTTTCGTCGACGGCAGCAACAAAAACCGGAACATCGGGGTGCATGGAAGTAAAATATTTCAGACCTTTTTTGGAAGCGATAAGACAAAGGAAATAAATTTTATTAGCGCCTTTCTCTTTCAGCATATTGACAGCTTCAACAGCCGAGCCGCCGGTGGCAAGCATGGGATCGGCAAGCAAAACAAAATTATTTTTAATTCTTTTTGGAACTTTAAAATAATATTTTACGGGCATCAGAGTATTTTCATTCCTATACATCCCTATATGCGCTATTTTAGCATCGGGATACAATTCAACCAAGCCGGACACCATACCGAGACCCGCTCTCAAAATTGAAATAAAAATTATATCTTGAGACAAAATTTTGCTTTTACAAGCGGAGATGGGAGTTTTTATAATTACATTTTTAAGTTTAACCGAGGCGAGAGCTTCATAGCCCAGAAGCATGGATATTTCACCCATAAGATGGCGAAAATCTCTAACGCTTGTTTTTTTATCTCTTATTTTTGACACCTTATCCAAAATAAGAGGATGAGTTGATATATGCACATTTTTATTTTTCATTTACTCTCCCGAGTAGAAATATTTAATAGATTCTAAAACACTATATTCGGCGAATAGTAATTCGCCCGCTACAACTACATTTTGTTGTTATTTGCGCTGCTGCGCATCTCTGCCACACTGTAGCTCTGTTGTACTGTTGCGCTATTTAATTATTTCTTTGATAATTATAAGTTTCTTTACTTTGCTTCCGCCAATTTCCAAGGCCTTCATAAACATTTTACGGCCTTCATTTATTTTTGAGGGGGAACCGGCATATAATGTGGCTATAATCTCGCCCGCCTTAACCTTATCTCCCGTCTTTTTTTTCAAAATTATTCCAGCTCCAAAATCAACCTTGTCTTCCGCCTTTGTGCGTCCGGCGCCGAGGGCGATACCGGCATAGCCCAAAATTCTGGCATCAAGCTTTTTTATATAACCCGCTTTAGCGGCTTTAATATTGGCTGAACATTTTGATTTGGGAAGAAATTTTCCGGGATTATCCAAAACCCTCGCATCTCCTTTCTGCCATTTGATTATTTCACGCATTTTCTCAAGAGCGGCTCCGCTTTCAATGGCCTTGCGCGCCTTCCGAATGCCTTCATCAACACTTTTGGATTTTTTGCCAAGATAAATCATCCAGCCGGCTAAGACTTCAAGAACTTCCATAAAATCTTTCGGGCCGCCTTCGCCTTTTAAAACGCGAATGGATTGCTCCATTTCATTGGCATTGCCGATGGCATTACCCAAGGGTTCTTCCATATTGGTTAAAACAGCCACGCATTTTATGCCGAGCTGCTCAGCCGTTGATTTTAAATTTACGGCAAGTTTTCTGCTATTTTTAAAATCTTTCAAAAAAGCTCCGGAGCCGTATTTTACATCCAAGACCAAACCGTTTAAATCTTCGGCATATTTTTTTGACAATATGCTTGAAACAATCAAAGGCAAAGATTCAACGGTGCACGAAGCGTCCCTCAAGGAATAAAGTTTTTTATCGGCGGGAGCGAGCTTTCCGGTTTGACCGAACATGGAAACACCCGTTTTTTTAAGCTGCTTCATAATATATTTTTCAGGCAATCTGACTTGAAAACCCTTTATAGATTCCAATTTATCCAAGGTCCCGCCGGTATGGCCCAAACCTCTTCCGCTCATCATGGGAACAATAACGCCCGCGCAAGCCACTATGGGCGCCAAAGCTAATGAAACTCCGTCACCGACGCCGCCCGTGGAATGCTTATCCACTCTGGCGGCTTTAAAAGATTTTAAATTCATCTTATCGCCGGATAAAACCATAGCCTTGGTTAAATTCGCGGTTTCTTTTTTTGTAAAACCGTTAAAGAATACCGCCATAAGCCAAGCCGAAAGCTGATAGTCGCAAATCTCGCCGCTCGCCGCCCCGTCGGCAATAAACTTTAATTCCTTAAAATCATGTTCAAGCGCTGAACGCTTTTTAAGTATAAGTTCTATCATCTTCATAAATGGCCTCTTAAATGGATTAACCGATATGCTTGGATTTTAAAACAGATTCAATCAATGCCTTTATTTTAACGGAAACTTTTCTGCCAAGCTCAAGCACTTCTTTATGCTCAATAAGATGCTTTGATATGCCTGTGGTAAAATTTGACACCCACGCGATGCCGAGCACATTGATTTTCATTTGCCGCGCTGCTATAACTTCAGGCACTACAGACATACCGACGACATCGCCGCCAAGCATGCTATAAAGTTTAACTTCTTTGGCTGTTTCATAAGAAGGTCCGCTAACCGCGAAATAAACGCCCTCTCTGGCTTTTATCTTAAGTTTCTTCAGAGTTTTGGCCGAGAATTTTAAAAGCTTTTTATCATAGGGATTGCTCATATCGGGAAACATGGCTCCAAAAGCTTCATCATAATTGCCGATGAGAGGATTATCTCCCGTCATATTAATGTGGTCATTAAGCAAGACAAGCTCGCCGGGTCTAATAGCCTTATGCAAAGAACCCACAGCGGCGGTAACTATAAGATTTTTAACGCCAAGGAAACCCAATATCCTTACGGGCAGGGCTATAAAACTCATCTTATGCCCTTCATAAAAATGAAATCGCCCGCGCATGATAACTATTTGTTTGCCTTTATAATTTCCAAAAACCAATTCACCCTTATGGCCTTTAACCGTCGTGGTGGGGAAACCCGGTATGTTTTTATAGGGCAATACGACTTTATCGGTTAAGTCGGGAAGGCAATCAGAGAGGCCGCTGCCGGTAATAATAGCGGTCAGAGGTTTTCTATTCTTGGTTTTTCCATTAATCCATTTAACGGCTTTTTTAATCCTAGCGAGTTCATTGTTGTCATTCACGAAGCCTCCTATAATTTTGCGGCGTCCCCCCTGCTTTCGCCGCCTGATAGCCATAGGCTCTAATGCGGCATTGGCATAGCCCTAATTTCAGAATTCCGATAATTAAAGACCAGCTGGAATTTAGGGGGGATAGTTTTTTCCTTTTAGTAAAAGTATCCTTTAGTTTGAAAAGCGTTCTCTATATGCTCAATTTCATTTTCGGGATTTATTCCCACAACATCAAATCTTATCTCTTTGGGTTTCAGCTTATTTTGCTTTATAAAACAAATGGCGGTTTTTATAATTTTACGCTGTTTCGGCTTGTTTACCGCCTCAAAAGGACTGCCGAATTTTTCATTTGCCCGTCCCTTAACTTCAATAAAAACAAGAGTTTTTCCCTGCGCGGCAACTATGTCTATTTCTCCGGTAATCGAACTGTAGTTTCGCTCCTTAATGGAAAAACCGTTTTTTTTCAAATAGGCGCAAGCCAAGTCTTCATACTCTTGCCCTTCTTTTAACATAAACTTTCAACTGATTTCATATTCTTCACCGGAGCAAAACTCCTGCGATGAACGGGACTCGGACCATGTTCTTTAAGAGCGTCCAAATGAAACGAGGTGCCATAACCTTTATGTTTTGAAAAACCATATTCGGGATAAGCAAGACTTAAAATATTCATCCAATTATCTCTTAGCAGCTTGGCAAAAATACTGGCGCAGGCAATAGACAGGGATTTTCCGTCTCCGCCGATAATCGGCAATTGTTTGGAAGAAAAACCTTTTATTTTATGAGGACCGTCAACCAAAACCAAAGTTTTTTCAGCGTCACCCTTAATATAATTTGAAAGCCTATTGACCGCTTTATTCATGGCTTCAAAGGTGGCGGCTAAAATATTTATCTCATCTATTTTTCTATGATTGCAATAATCAAAGCCGAAACGCACGCCGCATTTTGTCATATGCTTAAAAAAAAGACTCCTTTTAACGGGAGTCAATTTTTTACTGTCATTTATATCCGATAGGTTCCGGTAAGCTTCAAGAGGAACGAAGGCGGCGCAAGCGACTACGGGTCCCGCCAAAGGACCCCGCCCGACCTCATCCACTCCTATGAGGACATCGGGGCCGAATTTTTTAATTACGGAAGTGTCAAAATCTGAGAGAGATAGAATACTCAATTTTACTCCCACAAGCTGCTTTTTATTTGGTTTCAGCCGAGTCAACAACGGCCGTAGGCTCTTTTACCTCTGCCGAAGCTTCAGTCGCGGCTTTTACTGGCTCTTCAACCTTTTTCACCGTTTTTTTTCTCTTAGCCTTGGCAATGTTTTTATCGCGGTCTTGAATTTTCGCCGCTTTACCAGTAAGGCCTCTGAGATAATATATCTTGGCTCTTCTTACTTTTCCTCTTTTTACAACTTCTATCTGGGCGATTCTGGGAGAATGCAAAGGGAAAATTCTCTCAACACCCACGCCTGAAGAAATTTTTCTGACTGTAAAAGTCGCGGTCTGGCCTCCGCCTTTTTCCGCTATCACCACTCCGTCAAAAATCTGAATTCTCTCACTGCTTCCTTCAATAATTTTGAAATGAACCTTAACGGTATCACCGGCTCTAAAATTAAATTTTCTATTTTCTGCCTCTACTTTAGATTCTACTTTTGTCATACTTCCTCCTGGGGTTCAACTTAAAAATTTATTTGTCTTCTTTTAATAAATCAGGCCTTATTTTTTTTGTTATTTCCAAGGCGCTATCTTTCTTCCATTCTTTAATAAGCTTATGATTTCCGCTTAATAAAACTTTCGGCACTTTTAAATCTTTCCAAACTTCCGGTCTTGTGTACTGAGGCGCTTCAAGCAAGTTAAAAGAAAAACTTTCGTTTACAGTCGCGTCTGCTTTTTTTAAAACACCGGGCAAAAGCCTTGTTACAGAGTCTATTACCGCCACCGCCGCGGGTTCTCCTCCCGTAAGCACATAATCGCCTATGGATAACTCAAGGTCCGCGTAGTTTCCTATTCTGTCATCAATTCCTTCATAATGACCGCATATAAAGATCAAATGTTTCTTCTTGGCAAGCGAGAGAGCCGTCTTTTGATTAAAGACCGCGCCCCTGGGCGAAAGAAGCACAACAAACGAGTCTTTCTTCTTTACTTTTTCAAGAGCCTTAAAAACGGGTTCCGCCATCATAAGCATCCCCGTTCCGCCGCCATACATTTTGTTATCAACGGTTTTATGCTTATCAAGCGTAAAATCCCGAGGATTTTCAAAGTTTAATTTCAGCAGTTTATCTTTTCTCGCCCTGCCTACGATGCTGTCCGATAAAGGAACATCCACCATGCCGGGAAAAAGAGTAACCACATCTATTTTCATAGATCAAAGAATATCGATAAAAACTTTCTTGCCGGTTTTATGAGCCACCGACTGAAGAAAATTCCTGATTGCTTTTATGACTTTTCCTTCTTTTCCTATAATCCGTCCGCGATCAGAAGGAGCAAGATTAATTTTAAATCTTATGACATTTCCGTCTTCATTGGATTCCAAACTTACTTCATCGGATTTTTCCACCAAAGAACTCACAATATAAGTTAGAGCTTCTTTCATTTCAACTCCCAATTAATAGCTTAAGCTTTAGGCTCGGTTGAAGCCGCTGATTTCTTGGCTTTTTTTATGAGGGACGCAACCGTTGAAGACGCTTTGGCTCCGTTTTTAAGCCAATAGTCAATCTTATCCATTTTAACCTGGACTTTATCTTTGTCCTTCTCCGCTTTAGGGTCATAGTGCCCTACAATCTCAAGGGGTCTGCCATGTGGGCCGCGATTCTTTTCAATGGCCACCATTCTATAATGAGGCTGAATTCTTTTTCCGTGCCTCTGAAGTCTTATAACTACCGCCATACTTTCCTCCTGTACATAAACATCAAATTGATAACTAACCGCCTTTCAAAGGCGTTCAAATCATTATAGTATTATATTATATTTTGCTCTCTATGGGAAAGGGGAAATTTTTTAAGAAATAAGCTTTTTTATATGATCCAAAAGATGCGACATTTCATAAGGCTTATTGATATAAACATCGGCTCCGGCCTTAAAGGCGTCTTCCATATCGCCCATAAGCGTTTTGCCTGTAAGCATTATAACAGGCGTGCTGTGAGAACCCTCGCCCTTTATAAGCTCGCATAAAGTATCTCCGTCCATTTTGGGCAAACCTATATCCAAGATGGCAAGGTCCGGTTTTTCCGACTTAAACTTCTCCCAGCCTTCGTCCCCGTCCGAAGCCGTAACAACTTTATAGTCGAGCTGTTCAAGTTTTATTTTAAGAATTTTGACTATATCTAAAGCGTCATCAACGACAAGTATCTTTTTAGACATTTTTTCCACCCCTGAGGCTCTGTAACAGAATTAATTGACCATTTGGCTGATTGATTTTTTAGCCCTCCGTTGATTCTACAAGAATCTAACGAAAGGGGACAAGTGAAACAAGGAACGAAAAGCGCGCATACTCTCTGCAGTCTGTAAGCGATGAGTGACGAAGTTGTAGCCAAAAATCAGTCAGCCCATTCTATAGGGAAGCTCATCTTTTGTTTATTTCTTCGTTGCTCCTCATTCACAGGAAATAACCCTTCTCATTCGTCGCGCCTTAAACTCAACTTAAATCTGAGCTTCCAAATGATTAAGTAATTCTGTTATAGAGCCTGATAGAGTTTATCATTTTTACGGGATTTGAAGAAGAAAAAAAGGCATTGCCCATAACCAGAGAATCGGCTCCCGCGTCAATCGCTTGCAAGGCCGTTTCAGAATTAATTCCTCCGTCAACCTGCAACCATATTTTGCGGCCGGACTCATTTATTTTCTTGCGCGCGTATTGAATTTTGGGAATTTGGTTTGTCATAAACTTCTGGCCGCCAAACCCCGGTTCAACGGTCATAATCAAAAGCAAGTCTATAAATTTGAAATATTTTGTAATTTTTGAAAGAGGGGTTTTTGGTTTTATTGAAAGCCCGACTTGAGCGCCCAACCGTTTTATTTTTTTAAGGAGTTTTAAGATATCCGATTTGGATTCATAATGCAGCGTTATCAAACCGGCTCCCGCGTCATAAAAAGGCTTGATAAAATTTTCAGGATAAGAAACCATGAGATGCGCGTCCATGGGAAGCTTTGAAGCTTTTCTGACGCATTTGACAATATGAGGACCGAAACTTAAATTGGGAACAAAATGTCCGTCCATGATATCGACATGAAGCCAATCGGCGCATTTATCGGCGGGAGAAAGACTTTTTTTCAGACAAGAAAAATCGGCGGATAAAATGGAGGGGGCAAAAGATACTTTGCCGCCGGGTTTTAAAATTTTTAGATTCTGTGGCATTAATTCAAACGCCTTTCTTCGACCATTATGCCATTAACAAATATTCTTACTTTTTCAATCCCTTCATAAGGCACGGTTAAATCCAGTTTTGTTCCCGGATCTCTAAGGCCGTTAAAGACTTCTTTCTCTCCGTCTTGGCCGATGGCGACTATTCTTATATGCCTCTGCGCTCCGCCCTGAGATATCTCATAGTGAATAAGATATTCTTCATCGGGATTTGTCGCTATCTTCCGACCGCTTACGGTTAAAGTAATTTCGGTTTTATCGCTTACGATAATATCCGCCAAAGGGCTTTGTTCAAGAACCGTTCCGTTGGGAAAAAGCGAAGCGGGATCTTCAGTTACAATAACGGTGAAATCATTATCCGACGCCCATTTATAAACTTCATCCACTTTTTTCTGTTTAAAATCAGGCATAAGTATTATGCCGCTCGGCGGAATGCCGGCTGAAACAACAATCTGCACCATAGCGTTTTTTGACACGCTGGTTTCCTGCTTGGGATCTTGAGACAAGACTGTTCCTTTTTCAGCTTTAAGGGAATAGGCCTCGCTAACTTCTCCCAAAACAAGCATTCTCTGCCTTAAAAGCAATTCAGCGTTTCTTAAAGGAAGTCCGATAAGATTGGGAGTAAAAACGGATTCTCCGCCTTGGCTGAATATAACCCTCACTATCTTATGTTCGCGCACGGTTATTCCGGCTCCGGGCGCTTGCCTTAAAACGGTGCCGATGGGAACAGCGTCATTAAATTCAAACCCTTTAATTTTTAAAGCCAAATTATTTTCTGAAATAAGCCTGAGCGCTTCTATTGATGATTTTCCTTTTATATCGGGAACTATTACTTCCGCTCTATGATGAATGACGGATTCCATGGCTATATAAAAAAAGAAATATGTTAAAAAAAACAAAACACCCAAAACCAAAGCAAGCTTACCGATAAACTTGAGATTTACGGAATCAGCGCTGCTCTTAGAATAATTGACAAACATTCCTTTCATAGTTTTACCTAAATCCTCTAACGCAACAAACGCTTCACGCTATAAACTCCATGAACCCTATATTGCTATTTTATCTCCGACTTTAAATCGCGCGCCATTGATAAAATCAGCCGCGTTCATCGGCTTTTTTCCTTCAGGTTGAACCTGCTCGATAAAAACAACCGAATCCGTACATTGTATATAAAAGCCCTTGCCTCTTTCAATTGAAGCTATTGAACCCGCGCGAACATTTGTTTTTTTTGGGGAAGGAATATCTTTTAGCGCCGCTTTAATAATTTGAACGCATATTTTTTTACCACCAACGAGAGAATAAAATCTGGCCTTGGACCCGCAAACCAAAGCTCTTATCTTATTGTAAACGGAAGCGGCTTCACTGTTAAAATCAAGCCAAGAATCTTTCTTCTCTATTTTGGGAGCGAATGTAGGCGCGCCTATCTGAGGAAGTTTTATAATATTTCCTTTTTTAATTTCAATCAAACACTCCGCGAGAAGCTTTGTTCCGGCTTGTGAAAGTTTTTCAAAAAGTGAAAACGCGTCATCTTGCGGTAAAATGGGAACTTCAAAAGTTTTAAAAATCGGCCCCGAATCCATTTTTTCTTCAATCCAAAAACAAGTAATCCCCGTCTTTTCTTCACCATTGATTAAGGCGCGCTGAACGGGAGCCGCTCCTCTGTATTTTGGAAGAAGAGAAAAATGAATATTCAGAAATCC
Organism: Elusimicrobiota bacterium; assembly: GCA_030639665.1. Classification (GTDB taxonomy): domain Bacteria; phylum Elusimicrobiota; class Elusimicrobia; order Elusimicrobiales; family UBA9959; genus JAKLQJ01. The sequence continues at coordinate 8,955 of DAOWCC010000037.1, forward strand.
GAATTTTGGCATCTCCAAAACATCTTTTTTAAGAAACCGGCCATAGGCAATGGCAATACATAAATCAGGTTTTAAAGAAGTGATAAGCTCCCTGATTCCCTCATCAGTGTCGGGCTGAAAGACGGGAATATTAAGCTCTAAAGCTTGTGTTTTAACGGGGGGGCATTGAAGGCATAAACCGCGCCCTTGAGTTTTGTCGGGCTGTGAAATAACGCCGACTATTTCATGTCCGCCGCTATGAAGCTCGGTTAAGAATCCGCAAGCGATTTGAGGTGTGCCGAGAAAAACTATTTTCACCCTACCACCTGCTTGTCCCGCATAGCGGGACGGATGATAGAATTTTTATATTTTAAATCGCCATTTAGGCGATAAGTAGGTGGTAGGGTCATTTTTTTATCCCCAAGAAAAAACTTAAAATTCGCAGTCCGCTTCTGAAATTTGAGGAGATTTATAATCAGGGCTTGACTCATCAATCTTCGCCCAGACTTTCTTCATTTTCCTTAAAACGGGTTTTAACTTTAGTTTGCTCAATAGAGGTAATTTATCAATAAAAAGAATTCCGTTAAGATGATCAATTTCATGTTGAAAAGCTCTGGCCAATAAACCCTCGGCTATCATTTCAACAGGCATGCCTTTTTCATTAAGAGCAAGAACTTTCACTTTGGTAAATCTTTTTGTTTTGGCAAAAAGCCCCGGTAAAGATAAACACCCTTCGTCATTCGTAGTCGAACCCGATTGCTCAACTATTTCAGGATTAATGATAATGATATCTATAAATTCGTCTTCGCTTTTTCTATATCTTACTATGGCAAGTTTCAAATCAAGCCCCATTTGATTTGCCGAGAGCCCTATCCCGCCGGCAGCTTCCATGGTGTTCGTCATATCCTTTAATATGGATTTAAGATCTTTTTTAATGGCCTTATAATCCACTTGTTTGGTTTTCTTTCTTAATATTTTATCGCCGTATTTATTGACTCTTTTAATTGCCATAATAGTGTAAGCTCCAAATAACAAATCCCAAATAAATTCCAATATTCAAACTGATAAATCTTTGCGGACACACAAACTCTCAACTCTACAACTCCTAAACTCCCAACTCTTTTATGAAAGCTGGCAAGACAATTTTCTGCCTTCCCAAACAATTTTAGCTTTAATTTGCATATCCCTATCAGACTCTTCTCTTTTAAGCATGCCCCAAGCCATGGCAAAGCGTTCAAGCTGAACTTCAGCACCCATGGTTCCCGACACGCCCATTACTATTTCATTTACTTTGGCCGAAAGAGCGGCCTGAGCTATAGCATAAAAAGCGTCATTGGAAAATACAATTAAAGGAACTATTTTCTTTCCATATTTTTCAGCCATAAGAACAACAGGCGTAAATAAATCTTTATCTTCTTCGGTAATGGGATTGGAATCTATACCGAATTCAAGAGCTTTTGTAACTTTAACGCTCATCACTATTATATCGGTGGTTTCGTCATCCACACTTTTTAAAACATGCTTAAGATGAACCAAATTATTAGGATTTCTTATAGGCACAAGCACTCTGTGAGAATGCAGTAATTTAGGAAGCAAAATATTTATATCCAAAGACTTCTGCAAATTAAGATGTTCATCGGGTTCATCATCTTCATCTTCATAAAGTTTTACTTTTTTTTCATTCATCTTTTCTGAAATTTGGAAAACGGCAAAGAAGACAAAAGAGAATATGAGACCGGAAACAGTGGCAATATTCTTGGTTAAAAGATTCATAATACTGGTTATAAAAAGCACCGCGAACACCATCATAAGCCCTATCGGCACATATGTGTTTTTAACTTTGATGTTAAGGGGAAACATCCATTCCCTTTCCACTTCCGTGTCTTTAAACCTCAATATTATAAGCGCCATAGTATCAAAAACCAAACTCCACAAAACGCCGAAAGCATAAGCCTCGCCGAGAAGAAAAATATCGCCTCTTGAAAGAAGAACAATAACTATCTGAGTAATGGCCAGCATGGTTATCATTCTGTATGTGGTGCCGTATTTTTTATGAATATTTCTAAACCAATCGTGAAGAATACCGTCCTCGGCAACACGGTTCAACATGCCGTTACCGCCAACAAAAGAGGTATTAACGGCGCCCACCAAAATGAGTCCGCCGGAAACAACCACCACTATCTGCAATAAAAGCCTGGCAATATACGGCCCCTGAAGCTCAAGAGCTAGACCGCTTAAAAGATTATCCGCGTACTTGGTGGCTATAAGGTCGGAAGGAATTATAAGCGCCGACATAAAAGTTAAAACGCCGGTAAATATAATACTGAAAATAAAAACCATAGTCGCGGTCTTCTTTAAATTCTTCATCTTGGGATCTTCTATTTCCCTATAAACCTGCGCCAGAGTTTCAAGACCGCTCAGCGCGAGAATGGCATGGCCGAAAGCCATAAGAAGCCCGATAAAGCCTATCGGCTTGAGCCATGAAATATGTTTTGTCCAGCCAAGAGCTTCATCGCTAAAATTCAATGTAAACGGCGGCAAAGTAAAACCTCTGACATAAATGGTATAAGCCGACCAAATAAGCAATATCGCTCCTATCACCACCACAACGCCAACTATCTTAAGATTACTGCTGCTTGATTCCCTTATTCCTTTTATATTGGCGCGCCAAAAATAAGTTATCACTATAACGGCAAAAATCACAGCGAAAACATTCGGCGGAATATTCCAATGTATATGCAGCATCGGCAATATACTATTTAAAAGATGGCCTATATATAAACCCGCGGCAATTGAACTTATAGGGCCAGTTAAAACAAAATCAAAGAGAAGAACGGAAACAGCAATTTTAGCCATAAACTTGCCCATGGCATGGCGGACCACAACATAAACTCCGCCGCGCACGAACATGGCGCATGATTCAACATAAACCGCAAGCATAACTCCCGCAAATAACATAACTCCCAAAACAAACCAAGGGAAAGCGGGGCCGAAAGCGTTCATAGCTATGCCGCCGGCATAATAAGCGCTGGAACCGAAATCGCATACTACTATCGCGCCGGCGCGCCAAAAAGATATAAAACTAAGCATAGCGGTGCTTAGAACCAGTATTTGTTTAAATCTTGGATTTTTTTTATTTTCAGGATTTCCCGAACTTGGAGGATTCATTCTGAGGTCTTAATGGCGGACAGAACTTCCTGTCCGTTTTTCATAGAGGTAAGGCTGTTTATAAAATCAGTCTGGAATAAACGGCACAGTTTGGCCAAAACATTTAAATGTTTTTGAAAAAAAGTCGATTTATTCGGCGTTAATAAAAGGAAACAAGCTTTTACGGTAATATCCGTATCAGGATCTAAAAAGCCTTTTCTCAGTACAACCAAGGCGGCATGAAAATTGTCTATTTCGGCAAGTTTGGCATGAGGAATATAAAAGCCGGTTTCAAGAACATTATTTAATTTCTCCACTTCAAACACCCTGTCCAAAAGGTATTTGGCGGTAAACTCTTTCTCCACTTGTTTATGAACTTTAGCGGAAAGAAAGCGAACTATCTGTTCCTTTTCACTTTCCTCATCAACAAAAAAAACATCCTCAGGCTTGAGGATGGAAGATAATAATGCTTTGTCACTTTGTTCAATCATATATTTAGCGCCGTATGCGCTCTTATAGATAAATAATATCATTATGACCTAAATATAGTCAAGGCCATTACATTAAGCGGCTTTCGCTTAATGTATGAGAGAATAGAGATTAGAGAGCAGAGAATAGAAAATTAGGGAGTTTCTTAAAATCACTCTTCTCTTATACACTTTTGTCTTTCTGTTCTCCATTGCATGTTACTGCCAAGCTGCCAGGCTGTATAGCTGCCTAGCTATTTAACTTTGTTATAATAAAATTCAAACAAACTCAGATAAGAAGGATATAAAAATGACTGAACTTGAAACTTTAAAAAAAGCTTTAAACTCCGCCTCAAAGATACTTAAAAAATATTATGGAAAAGTAAACTATTCCCTTAAAGGAAGAGCCGATCTTCTGACAAAAGCGGATATCGAATCTCAAGCGGCTGTGATAAAAATTATAAAGAAAAATTTTCCATCGCATAGCATCTTTGCCGAAGAAAGCAAAAAAAAGGAAACAGAAGGGAAATTCATATGGGTCATTGACCCCTTGGACGGAACGACAAATTACGCTCATACCTTTCCCATAGCCGGCATTTCAATAGCCCTTTTAAAAAATGGAAAAGTGATTCTGGGCGGCATACTGGACCCGTTCAGAAATGAAACTTTTATAGGCATAAAAGGAAAAGGCGCTTACCTTAATAATAAAAAAATTAAAGTTTCAAAAGTTCCCAAACTCTCTCAAGCTTTGCTTGCCACTGGCTTTGGCTATGACAGAGCCCAAAAAGCGAAATTTTATTGCGGCATTTATGAGGACTTTTTAAAAGTATCCCATGATATCAGAAGAATAGGAGCGGCTTCCATAGATATGGCATGGCTCGCTATAGGCCGCGCGGACGGCTATTGGGAATTCAATTTAAGCCCCTGGGATGTGGCGGCGGGGAAAATAATTGTTGAAGAGGCCGGAGGAGAGGTGCTGGATTTTAGCGGAAAGAAATGGGGCCCAATGGAGAATTGGGGAAAAGAAACTCTGGCAACCAATGGCAAATTTTCCAAACAAATGCTTAAAATAATAAAGAAACGAATAAAGGAAAGCAGAATTTAGCGGGTCCTGCTGATTAGAGCCCTTTCGATATTTACCTGTAGGATCGGGGTCGGCACGAGCTAAGCCCGCCCCTCTCTATCACTGCAAGATAGCAACTCGAGAATTTGTGTCCATAGCAGTCCTTTGAAAGCCCAGTCCACCCACTTCGCTGTATGCGTATGCGAAGCTCCGAAGAGCCCTACAGGCAAACACCGAAACGCCTCTTTAATTTTTTCTTTCAGCTCTATTTAAGTAAGAAATATCCCACCCCAATTTTGATACACCTGAATCACCCCACCGAAATAAGGAAAC
>DAOWCC010000183.1 GCA_030639665.1 Elusimicrobiota bacterium
GAAAAAAACAAATCAGGACTGGTGATAATAAGTAAAATTTTAAAAAACATAAAAAGCATCAAGTTCACAAAATTTACGGATAAAGACATAGTCAGACATTCTTTGGTAAAAGCCATAATTCAAGCCTATGATAAATATGAAGATGCGGAAAAAAAGGTGGCAGGGTGAAAATATCTCTTTTCTTTAAAACCCCCGCTCCGGCAAATATAAAATCAAAAACAAAGATTTTGAAAACGGTTGCCGAAGAAACCTTAAAAAGCATAAGAAATAAAAATTTCGAGACTTCCATTATATTTGTAAATGCCGCGGAAATTAAAAAAATAAATAAACAATTTCTTAATAAGAACCGCCTTACCGATGTAATAGCATTCAACTACCCTATTGCGGAATTCAAAGTTCCCGAAATTCCCTTTGGTGATGTTTTTGTCTGCCTTGACCAGGCAAAAAAACAAGCCGCCTTATTGGGACATTCATTGCTGAAAGAACTGGCTATACTTACGGTTCACGGCTGTCAGCATTTAAAAGGCATGGAAGACGCTACTAAAGCTGAAAAAACCGAGATGGACAAAAAAACCGAATTTCATATCAAAAAACACTTCCCTAAAACCCCTAAAAAATAATACGCAAAGAAAAAAAACTTGTAAGGTTTGAAAACGCGCAAGAACCATATTAATGTAGCTGCGGCGTCTTACGCCGCCATAAACATAAAGGGAAGATAATCCCCATTACCTGTTTCCTTCTTGCTTTTTTAGCAGCCTAAGAGGCTGCGACTACAGATAATTTTATGGCAGAGCAAGCCGTTGATACAAATTAATTGTGTCCTACATACACACGACACGATAGCGTAGTCCACTTGAACACTGTAGGGTGTCCATAGCAGTCCTTTGAAACCCCAGTCCACTCTGCAACTACATTGGCGAATAGCAATTCGCCCGCTACATGCTTTACACAATCTATTTTTCCATTTGTAGCGGTCGCATTACGATGCGACCTATTTTCGGCGATTGGTAAATCCCGCCACACGGCATTCCGCCACACGGCATCGGCGGACAGGCAGGCGGGCAGGCTGCCCGCTACAATCCTTAATTCATAATCCATCCACCCTTCTTGCTTTTTTAGCAGCCTAAGAGGCTGCGGCTACGAATATGCGATTACAAATATGCGACTACAAATAATTTCCCAATCTTCCCTTAATCTTGTAAAATAGCTCATAGAGAAAGCCATGGAAAAAACTATAGAAATACCTAAATTCGCGGATATAGATAAAAAACAACAAAAGATATGGGCGGATAAAAAACTTTTCGCCGCGCCTCTAAAACCCGAAAAGAAAAAATTTTACTGTTTGGATATGTTTCCCTATCCATCGGGAGACGGATTGCATGTCGGACATCCCGAAGGTTATACCGCCTCAGATATTATCTGTAGATTTAAAAGGATGAATAATTTTGATGTTCTTCACCCTATGGGTTGGGACGCTTTCGGCCTGCCCGCTGAAAACTATGCCATAAACACAGGCGTGCATCCTCAAGTAACCACTCAAAAAAACATAGATACCTTTAAACGCCAAATCAATTCCATAGGCCTCTGTTATGACTGGGAAAGAGAAATAAACACCACTTCCCCCGATTATTATAAATGGACGCAATGGATTTTCCTTCAACTGTTCAAAAAGAATTTAGCCTATGAAGACACCAGACCGATAAATTGGTGCCCGTCATGTAAAACAGGCCTTGCCAATGAAGAAGTTTTTCAAGGAACATGCGAACGATGCCAAACTCCGGTGGAAAAAAAGAATTTACGCCAATGGATATTGCGCATAACAAAATATGCCGACAGACTCTTAGATGACTTGGATGGTCTCGATTGGCCAAACTCCACAATGTCTATGCAAAAAAATTGGATAGGTAAATCCAATGGCGCTGAGATTCATTTTAAAATTGAAAACAGCAATGAATTTATTCCTGTTTTTACCACGCGCCCGGATACCATTTATGGCTCGACTTATATGGTTTTGGCTCCCGAACATCCTCTTGTGGAAAAACTGGTTTCCCCCGACTCGCAAGATAAAGTAAAAGAGTACAGGGAAAAGGCCGCGGGAAAATCCGATTTGGAAAGAACTGAATTGCAGAAAGAAAAAACGGGAGTATTCATCGGCGCCTATGCCATAAATCCTTTAAATGAAGAAAAAATTCCAATATGGATAGCCGATTATGTTCTTTCAACTTATGGCACCGGAGCAATAATGGCTGTGCCCGCGCATGACGAAAGAGACTATGAATTTGCCAAGAAATTTAATCTTCCCATAATCGAAGTTGTTAAAGCGCCTAAAGATTGGGACGAGTCAAAAGCTTATTGCGGAGAAGGCATATCCATAAATTCCAAGTTGATTAATAATCTTGAAACCCATGAAGCTAAACAAAAAATAATAGATTTTCTGGCTTCCAAAAACGCCGGTCAGGCAAAAGTGAATTTCAAATTAAGAGATTGGGTGTTTTCCCGGCAACGCTATTGGGGCGAGCCCATACCGATTATTAATTGCGATAAATGCGGAGCTGTAGCCGTGGACGAAAAGGATTTGCCTATACTTCTGCCAAAAATTGAAAACTACCATCCTACGGGAACGGGAGAGTCCCCCTTGGCGGCCATAGACTCATGGGTAAATGTAAAATGCCCAAAATGCCAAGGTCCGGCAAAACGCGAAACAAATACCATGCCGCAATGGGCGGGCTCCTGCTGGTATTATCTCAGATTCATGGATTCAAAAAATGAAAAAGAATTTGTTTCGCCTGAAATTGAAAAAGCCTGGTCTCCCATAGATTTATATATAGGCGGAGCGGAACATGCCGTCTTACATCTTTTATATGCCAGATTCTGGCATAAAGTTCTTTATGATATAGGCCTTGTAAGCGAAAAAGAACCTTTCAAAAAACTGGTTCATCAGGGAATGATACTTTCCTACGCTTATTGCGATAAAAAAGGAATTTATAGAAAATACTCCGAACTGGATATCAAGGAAAATGGGTTGGCCGTATTAAAAGAAACGGGAGAGACAATAAAACCCGTCGTGGAAAAGATGTCAAAGTCCAAAAAAAATGTTATTAATCCCGATGAAATAATTGAAAAATACGGCGCGGATGCCTTTAGAATGTATGAAATGTTCATGGGCCCCCTTGAGATGGCAAAACCATGGGATATAAACGGCATTGAAGGAATTTACCGATTTTTAAAAAGAATATGGCGTTGGGGCATACAATGCGCCGATAAAATTAAAGACAATTCCATTAAAGCCTCTCTTGATGATAAAGAACTCACCATTTTAAGACACCAAACCATAAAAAAACTTACCTCAGATATTGAAGAATTAAAATTTAATACCGCCATATCGGCGCTGATGATTTATTTTAATAAGTTCAGTGAAAAGGATTTTTCAAAAAAAGATTTTGAAATTTTCCTGACAATAACGCATCCGCTTGCCCCTCATATTACCGATGACTTGTGGGCAAAAGCGGGTAAAACGGATAACTTAATTAACAGAGCCTGGCCCAAAGCGGATGAGCGCATAATAAGCGAAAGAGAATTGGAAATACCCGTTCAGATTAACGGCAAAATAAAAGCAAAAATACATGTAAAAGAAACCATTGAAAAAGAAAAACTTGAAGAACTGGCAAAACAAAGCGTTAAAGAACATTTATCGGGGAAAGAAATAGTAAAATTGATAGTGGTTCCAAAACGACTTGTCAGTATAGTCATTAGGTAATTAGGCGATTAGGTAATTAGGCAATATGGCACCAAGGAACAACATGAAACATCTGAGTACCAAATCCCAAAAATTACAAAACTTCTTTGTTGTTACAGTAATAAAAAAGGGGGCAATAAAATGAATAAGGTGATTTTTATTCTTATAGCCGCGTTAATGGCCGGATGCGCGTCTTCGGATGTATTGTATCAGCCAAAAACGCAGCAAATTCCTCAGCATATAAAAAAACTCTCTGTAAGAACATTTTTAAATAAAACGCATCAATTCGGACTTGAAGAAAAATTAACCCTGAAAGTTACCGATGAATTTCTAAAAAACGGAGAACACGCCATTGTAACGGAAGGCGACGCTCAAGGAATTATCGTGGGCGAAATAACTCATTATATTCTCACTCCCATACAATATGATGTGAATATGGTTCCTACGGTATATAAATTAAATGTAATTGTCTCGGTTAAGTTTCTGGATAAACCGCGCAACGCTTACCTTTGGGAAGAACCCGCCTTGCAGGCCACTAAAATTTATTCAGACCCCTTTTTACCCGGAGGCATGACGGAAGAAGA
>DAOWCC010000063.1 GCA_030639665.1 Elusimicrobiota bacterium
ATGAGATATCTCGGCACACTAATATTAAAGTGTCCATACTGGTGTCCGTTGAGGGTCCAAATCTGTCAAAATAAGACAAAGAAAGTAACATTAGATTGTTTGAATCCATTAATAAGAACATAATGTGACAAAAACTGTCAAAGTTTTGCAGATACCTTGCCAAGATTGAGACGAGGGGCCGATTCCCTTCGCCCGCTCCAAAAACCGGAGAAATCCGGTTTTTTTATTGCCTATCTAATTATTGAGTAATTTAAATTGCTTTTTTCCCCTAGTATATCCCCACCTATACATAGTTTTTCGGCTTTTCAAAAAAGATTTACAAACACGCATATACCCTTGAAGGGGCTCGCCCCGTTAGAGATAGGGCGAACATATGCCCTTTATCCATAACTAAAGTCTTTTACTATTGTATCCACGCTCCCTCTTCTCAGTATTTGTATAAAACTTTAGCCCGTATATCTCTAACGGGGTAAGCCAAAGGACCTATAATAAGAAGTTCATAGGGCCTAGGTTTGTATGGGAAATAAAACATGGCATTTTTGGGTCTTTGTTCTCTTATGAAATTCGGCAATTGACCCTAAACTATAGGTATGACAAAAAATAAAGAAACTTTTAAAGCAGTGGTAACTTCCATAATTTTTTCATTCACGGGTTTATTAATTGGTCAAGGCAATCTTCTTGCTCAGGAGTCAGGTTCTTATTTTAGCGGACATAAAGGTTCCGTAAGTATGTCAGAACTTGTCCAAGATATTCAGATTTTAAAAGCGAATGATATTTCTTCTCCCGCGCCGAAACCTGCCGGCGCTCCGGCAAATGATACTGAAACCGAGGCGGAAGATTCAAATGAATTCATTCAATTTTGGGATGATTTGCAAGAAGATGTCTGGCAAGACATATGTAAAGAGGCTCAAATTTCACTTAGTGAAGGAGTCGATCTTGGTGATATTGTGGGCATTAAAGGGAAATATAAAAGGGAACTTAAACAATATCCCGATAAAAGAATAGCTTTGGTGGATGAGGTGGGCATTAAACTTACCGGAAACCTTACGGAAGAGATTTTTAATGTTGGTGATAATCCGTTTAATGTTGGATTTAATATGAAAATGGAAGGCAAATCCGTAGTTGTCAGAAGGCTTGACGGCATTAAATACTGTGATGAGATTTTAACAGTTCTTGATTTGCGTAATGTTAAAACCATACTTCCTCTTAAGGCGAAAAGAATTGCCAAAATGAAATCCGGAGAAATATGGAAATTTCCGACAATATTTAGAATAGGTTTGAGCGGCAGGATAGGCAGTAATTTTAACGGACTTTCAGTTGGTTTATCTCTTGGCACGGCGAGAGAAAGAAAGCCTTCAATTTCTTTATATAGAATGGATGAAAAGACTTTAAGGCTTAGAGTGAGACTTGATAGAGCCACTTTTAAAAGTGTTGGAGTATCGGCAAGAGCTCTTACCATATCGGCCGGAGATATTGGTCTTTTTGAAGCTGAAAATGCTTTGACAGAATTAATTCATGATGAATTGGCCGGAGAAATAGCAAAGGAATTTAATAAATATCTTTCCTTTAAATTAGGTCTTTCTCATAATAGGGTAAAAGGTAAAAAAATACTTATGGAGTTCTTGCTTGACGCTCAAGATGAGGAGCAACTTGAAAGGCTTGAAGATTTTTTGCGCGGTGATTTAGGAGTTCTCAAAAAACTTTTAAGAATGGGAACTCAATTTAACGGAGTTGATATTGAAAATGACCTTCAGGCGGGAGCGGACGCTTTAAATGAAGTGGAAAATATCGGAGAAGAGAGTCTTGAGGCGGAATCAAGTTTTGTGGGTTCCGATCATTTTAATTCAAACGGGAATAGTTTGAATCTTCAAGTTCCTTTCTTTTATTCCAGAGAATCGGCCTCGAGCGCGCGTTATGATAGATATCAAACAATGGAGGGAGATGAGATACTTCATTCTCATCAGGTTTCTCAGAATATTTCAAATGCTTCCATTAATATTCCGTGGGTCGGTAAGCGTTATAAACGAAATGTCAGGCAGAATATGTATATTGTTAATTATGAGAAAGAGGGTAGCGCTGTTTCAGAGCCCAGTATTATCTATCAGCGTTATGATGGAACCGTCAGACGCAGTGAGTTAACCGCAAGGGGCATGGTGGAGGATGTTAATGATATTCTTCAATACGCGGGCGTTAATGGCGAAGGTGTAAATTCCGATTATACGATTGATACCGATACTTTATTTCCAAAATTGTCCGAGGCTGAAAATAATCCTCAATATGATGAAGATGGTTTTATAATTTCGCCTGCCAGAAGACAGTATAAATCAGCGATAATGTCTTTTAGCATGGTGTTTACACAAACAGCCGTTAGAGATATAATCAATGCGCCCGTAGAAGGCATTATGAAAGCTTTCTTTAATATATTGGAAGGTGAAGATAGAAAGATTATAACTAAAGTTGCTCATCTTTTTAATGTTAATGAAGACGGTAAGGTTAAATATAATTACAGAACTGTTAAAGAAATTCTTGAAAAGGAATTTTGGTGGATGGATTTTGATAGTAATAATGGCGACGAAGAGTCTCCCATGGATATTGTTCGCGGCATTTGCTATAAAACTTCCAGAATAATCGCGGATTTTGCAAGCGTGAGAAATGCCGCCGGTTGGAAAGAACAATCCAAGCGATTGGCTGCTGTTCTTGGCGGTAAAAGCAAAAGCCGGATGGGTTATAGCCCTATGCTTAAGATTATAGTTCAGTTTGTGAACCCCAAGAATCTATATGCCAAGGTTAATTTTAAAACTCATAAAAAGATAGATGGAGAGGATGATATTACCGTAAAAGAGGAAATGTTCAATGAGGAAGTGGGCTCTAATTATGGCAGTCAAATGGCGAATGCCACCTCGCTTAGGGATATGTTTAATAATCCTTCAACACTTACCGACTAAAGAAGAATTAACAATTACTACGCAAAAACGCCCTCTCAATTTTTAATTGAAAGGGCGTTTTTTATAATTCGTATCCGCGCTTATCCTGCTCCGTCAAGGCTTCCTTCTTTGCTGAAGTTTTCGAAGGATTTTTGCGCCAATAAACTTTATTTAATTTTATTTTCTATGCCGAATATATAAGCTATAAGAGCGGCTCTTATCCACATGCCGTTTCTTTCCTGGCGCCAATAGACGGCTCTTTCATCATTATCCACTTTAGCGTCTATTTCAAATCTCCTGGGCAGAGGATGTAATAATATACAGGAGGATTTAATCATTTTAAGATGTTCTTCTTTGAAATAAAATGGTGAATAATCCACTTTTTTGGATTCTCCCGAAGCATCGTGTTCATCTTGAATTCTCGTCATATAGATGGCGTCCGCCTTGGGCATTACGGATGCGAAATCTTCGGTTTCAGTGTAAGGGATATTATGAGCTTTTAGAAAATCCAGAATATCTTGTTCCATTTTAAATTCTTTGGGAGAGACAAAATCAATGCTGATATTCTTATAGTTTTTCATTAAATAGCTTAATGAACGCACTGTTCTTCCTCGTTTTAAGTCTCCGACCATTACAATTCTTTTTCCGTCGATATGTCCCTTGAATTGCCTATGTAAAGTATAAATATCAAGCAGAGCTTGAGTCGGATGCTGATCTTTGCCCGAGCCCGCGTTTAGCACGGGAATCGGACGATTGGTATTATTTAAAAGCCAAGCTGTTCTTTCGGCGGAACCCGGCGCGGGATGGCGCATTATTATAAGGTCCACATAGCTTGAAAAAGTTCTAACGGTGTCATCATGGCTTTCGCCTTTTACCTCCGAGGAGGTGGAAGAATCTCTGATTTCGGAAGTTTTCATACCCAGTATATGGCAAGCGTTTAGAAAGGAAAGAAAAGTTCTGGTGGAAGGCTGAGCGAAATAGAGCATGGCTTTTTTATGCGAGAGTAAAGAAGCGATAAAATCCGCGCCTTCTTTTGTTTTAGTTGTTTTTCTTAGTTTATCCGCAATATCAAATAATGATTCAAGTAATTCTTTTGACAGTTGTTGGGCGAATAAGCAATCATAAATTTTGCCGTCTTTTTCATAAAAATCCATTTTCCTATCCAAGTCAAGTTTAAAAAAATCTTCCCAGTTTTGATTTGATTTGTTTTTTATGATGGTTTTTTCCATTAAAAGCCTCCGTTTATTTTTCTAGAATTGCCTGTAGTAATTTTATCATTTACTGAGGTTCTAAAGAATAATTACTTTGCCATTTGGCTGACTAATTTTTGAGTGAAACAAAAAACAAAGAGCGCGTGGCGCCTATAGCGCCATAAGTGATGCGTGATGAAGTTGGTCGTTCACAAAGTTTCCGACACTTTATGAGGCATAGCCTCGTTTATTGCAGCCAAAAATCAGCCAGTCCCACAGCAATTAAGCTATGGGAAAGCTCATATTTTATTGATTTCTTCGTTACGCCTCAATCACAGGCAGATAGCATTCTCATTCGTTGTGCCTTGAACTCAATTTAAATCTGAACTTCCAAGTGATAAGGTAATTGTTCTTTAGAGCCTTAATAAATTGTGAATGCCGCTTATGTTTTATAGAATTACTATAATGAAATCGATTATTTCAGGATTTAAGAAGTTGGAGATGAGCCATGGTTTAACCTTTATAGGCATAGCCTTGGCGTTTTCCTCTTTTCTTCTGCCTATTATAAATCCCGATTTATCGTGGCATTTATCGGCCGGAAGATATATTATTGATAATTTTGCCGTGCCTCAAACCGATTTTATTTCATGGACAATGAAGGGCCGCACATGGTTTGATTTCGAATGGCTTGTGCAAGTTTTTTATTATTCAATTTTTAAAAAGAGCGGTTTTACCGGATTATTTATTTTTAAGGTTCTGATTTTAAGCGGCGCGTTATATATATTCTATAAAATAATTGAGCTTCACAAGCTTAAAAAGTTGAGTTTTATTGTCTTGCCATGGGTGGCCGCCGCGCTTATTACCAATAGCGATTTAAGACCTGAAAATTTTACCATACTTTTTTTTACCGCGCTTGTTCTTATACTTGAAAAGACCAGATTGGAACTTATTGATTTAAAAAAGCCGTCTTTTTATTTAAAGCTGCTTTTATTTTTTGTTTTATGGGTAAATCTTCATGCCGGTTATGTTTACGGTTCGGTTTTGGTTTTCTTTTATTGGCTGGGAAAATTATTCGAGGAAGCCCTTCCATGGATTTATGGCAGGGAGAAAACCATTAAAATTTCCAAAAGCAAGTATTATTTAGCGGCTTTCGCCGTCAGTTTTTTTGCGAGTTTCATAAATCCTTATGGTTATAAAATATTTTCGGTAATGGCTAATCATCATGAGTATCTTTCGGTTCTACAGCAGTATATCAATGAATGGCAGCCTTTTGATCTTACCAATATTTATCAATGGCCTTATATTATTTTATTCATATGTTCTTTTTTTATTATTCTTTTTAGATTTATAAAATTCAAAGATATTCCATATGTTCACATAATAAGCATGCTGTTTTTTGCTTATTCTTCTTCCAACTACGCTCGCCATAGCCCGTTTTTTACAATAGTCGCGATGACTTGTCTTTTGAGTTCAATTGCGGATTTAAATTTCGCGAATATTAACCGCTTGCTCAAATGGCTTGCGGGGCTGATTACGGCGGTATTATTGCTTTCTTATTACGCTCTTTTCGTTTGGAGCCAATATGACGGCGTTGTCAGTTTAAATAATTCATCCGATAGCGCGATATCTTTTTTAAAGAAAAATTCGGATAAGCTGAAAGATTTAAAAATGTTCAATTATTGGGGCTGGGGCGGCTATTTGGGTTTTAATCTTCATCCTGATTATAAGGTGTTTATAGACGGAAGATATATATTTCATTCTTTTTTGGAAGAAACTCAAAATTGCCGAAAAAACACTGAAACATGGAATAAATTTGTGGATAAATATGGTTTTGATATGATAATTCTTGAAAGAGAATCGGTGAAGATTACGATTAAACATAAACTTAAGAAAGGCGGTCATATCATTTTACGGCGGCCTGTTTATTTATTGTATCTTCCAAAGAAGGATTGGGCGGTGGCGCATTGGGATAAAAAATTAGTCATACTATTAAGAAGAAAAGCGGTGGATGCCGCGTGGCTTAAAGAGCATGAATATAAATTATTAAGACCGGAAGATACTGAAAATCTCGCGATTATGGCTCTTGAAGGAGAGGTGAAATTGAGTGAAATTGAAAAAGATGTCAGGCTTTATACTAACTCGAACGATTCTTTTTTAAGCGCCGGTCTAAATAGTGATATTAAAAAATGGCATCGGAGTTTACTGGATGCCTGCGATAAAGGCGGTGGAAAATGCGAAAAATAATTATGGACAAATTTAAGAAGCACCCTCTTTCAATGTTCGGAGATTTTAGAAAAGTCTTCGCGGGAAGAGTGATATCGGCTATCGGAGACAAATTTTTTGCCATAGCCATAGCTTGGTGGGTGGTGAGTTCCGGCGACGAAAATAGCAAAATGCACTTGGGGCTTCTTATGGCGGTAAATGTGGTGCCGGTAATTCTGTTCGGTCCTTTTCTCGGAACTCTTGTGGACAGGTCCAATAAAAGAATGACAATGCTTATTGCTGATGCGTTCAGAATGATATTTGTTTTGTCTCTTGCCACGATAATGTTTACGGGAAATTTAAATCTTGTCATATTGTACGGCTTGTGCTTTCTTGTTTCCATGTTTGGCCCCATGTTTGAGGCATCCGTGTCAAGTTCTCTTTTGCGGTTAACATCAAAAGAGAGTCTCGCGAGCGCCGCGGCTTTGGATTCTTCCGTTATGCAGATTTCAAATGTTTTTGGTTCCGCCCTCGGCAGCATATGTATCGCGATTATAGGCGTTGCGGGAGCTTTTTTCTTTGATTCCATTACATACGCCCTTTCCTTTGTTATTATTTATATGGTAAAAACCAATTTGGCTCCGGTCGTGGAGGCGGAGAGTAATTATTGGGGAGAATTTAAAAAAGGCATTCATTATATTGTCAAAAACAGGCCCATATTTTCACTTATGCTGACATTCGCGGCTTTTAATTTTTTTGTCGGTCCCATTCTGATATTAATTCCCATGATTGTAAAATTTACTTTGAACGAGAGCGTTACATGGCTTGCCATATTTGAAACTTTTTTTGCTTTTGGCGCGTGCTCAATAGCGGTAATTATGAGTTTTAGAAAAAAGCACGGCAATATCTATATTATGTTTTTTGGTTCACTAATGCTTATGGGATTATCGTTTTTAGGCTTGTATTTCACGGGAGATAAATATTTAATAACCTTATTACTTTTGAGCGCGGGCTGCGCCATTGGAACGGGAAACGCTTTGGCGCTTACTCTTTTTCAGCACGCTGTGGATGAGGAGATGAAGGGGCGATTCTTTTCCGTTTTAACCACCATCTGTTACGCGGTATTGCCTTTCACTTTTATGTTAAACGGTTTTTTGGCTGAACAAATATCCATAAAATTCAGCATATTGATGAATTCTCTGGCTATTATCGCGCTGTCGTTTATTGTGCTCATTATTCCGAGAATCAAATCCGAAGTAAACTCTCAATAAATCGGTTTATTAGGCTTTTTTATTTATGGCGTGAAAAATTGAATATTACTGGTCCATTTCATCAGCCACATTGCAGAAGGGCGCGGGACAAATCCAGATTTCAGGAATGTCTGCTGTAGTTTCTCTATTATCAATCGTTTTGTTTTTCGGGTTCTCGAATACATTTCTTATTCCCCCGTCATTTTTCTCGTTTAAACATTCATTTATTTCATTGAGTATCTCTTCCATACTCAAAAAACCTTTGTATTTGGATGGATTATCTGGAAAAAAATTTACTTTGAACGCTAATAACCCAACCCCCGAAGCGCTTCTTGTTTCTCGTCCGTTTTCACTATAGTATATGGCATTGCAGTGTCCGGCGATTTTCAAGGCCTTCTTGAAAAGATGGGGATGAGGTTTGTAAAGGTCTCCTGTTGGAGGAAAATGAGCGACTTCAAATATATCCAAATTGAGAGGGATTTTACCCGTCCATCGGTCATTAAGGAAGTTATCCATGAGTATAAGTTTTTCACCGTCATTATTTCCTTCGCTTTCAGGCCAGTTTACCAAAAGCCCCAAATGAAAGCCATGGTCTTTTAATGTTTGCAAATATTCCGTTGCTTGAGGAATATACTTCATATTATTGTGGCGCTCGTCATGAGATAAAAGAGTATATCCCAAATCAAAAAATACCCAAGGCTTATTGTCTGAGCAAAAAGCCGGCATATTTAATGAAAAAATCATAATTAAAGCTAAAATTATTTTTCCGCGGGGCATTTATATCTCCTCATAAGCATAAAAATTATTCCGCCATATAGTATAGTGGCTGCGGCGGAAATATTCAAGAACAAACCTGTTTGTCCCATGGCGACAAAAGGCGCGATAAAAGTCACGATATACGCGCACATGCTCCTGTTAATCAGAGATTCTATTGAAAGAAGCGTGGCGCGATAACGGGAGTCCGTTATAGCCTCGTTCATCAAGTGTTTTTGCAGAGGATAAGCCACTCCGCTCGCGTAGGCGAATAAAAATAAAGCCACCATGGTTCCGGTTTTGCCGGAGAAAGCCATTAGTGAAAGGCTTAGGGCTATTATGGCGGTAATTGCGAATACCACATTTAAATCGGTTAAAAATTTGCGCGTCCACTTATGATATTTCGAGCCTATCGCCTCAAAAAGCGTCATTATGGCCATTATCCATCCATAAGACACAATGTCAAATTTTTTATCTTCCAAAATGGGCTGATATAAATTTATTTGGCAGATTCGGCCAAGAACGAAAATGCCTATTCCCTGAAACATAAGCAGAAGCAGATAAGGGGAATTCCAAAGACTTTTAAGAATGGGAGACAGATAATTTGATATATAATTTTTGGGAGATATGCGGGGTTCTTTTTTTTGAGTTTCCAAATCCGATTTTTGGAATGTTGACTGATGAGGAAATTTTAAAACGGCTAAAAGGGCTATTACGGCGCATAATGCCGTAAGCCAATACGGAAGCGTTATATGCCATTGCATAAGCGCTCCTATTGCCGACCAACAGACCACTTTTCCCGCAAGTCCGTAAGCCCGCGCGTTTCCCTCTATTTGTTTATAATGTTCTCTGGCATTGAGAGAAGTCAGGTATTCATAAAGATAAGCGTTTGAAGTTCCGGAAACAAAAGATCTTGCTATGGCTATGAGTATAAAGTGAATCAAAAAACCGCTGTAACTTGTAACAAAAATAGGCAAAAGGTTTGATATTACAAGCGCGGCCGCGCCGATTCTCAGTCCCCTGCGATAGCCCCATATATCCGAGAAGGCTCCGGTAGGTATTTCCAGAACAAAAAAAGCGAGATAGTAAAGGCTTTGTATGCCGAATATTTGCGAATCATCAAGCCCCATCCTCTTCTGGTATTCATAAAAGATGGGCAGCCATAAAAGCAATGGGAAAAAGAATTGAAAAATATAATATAGTCTGATTGTTTTTTTCATTTTTTAATTATTTGGCATAAGGGCGCACTTGCAATATGTATATATCCCCGTCCTTTTCAATCCATTCTATGTCAAGAGGAGTGGAGAATGTATAGTCTTGTGAAAAATGCGACTGCAACAGTTTTCCAACCAGAGAAAGTTTTTGCAAAACCTTTTTTTTATCATTGCCGAGGTCCTTTTTTGCCGCTCCTATGGATAAGGTTCTTCCTCCTCCTTCAACAATATTATAGAGATATTGATAAGGAAGGTCCGTTCCTTCCACCACGCTTTTGACGGATTTGGAAGAGACATTTATATAGACATTTCTGAAGTCGCAATTGTTCGCGGGGTTTTTTGTTACCATTACGCCGCCCATGCCGGCGGGGACCTCTTCCTGTATTATTACTCCCATATAACAGTCATCAAGAGGTATGCCCGATTCATGTCTCAGTCTCACGCTTCTGGGCGAAAGCAGAGAAGCCCATACATCTTTTATACTGTCGAATATTTTATCGGCGGTTGATACATGATTGATGGATTCGTATATGCCTGCGGCCGAGAAATTTTCAAGATCTTCTGCGTTTGATGAGCTTCTTACGACAAAATTTGAAACTCCGCCCAAATGTTTGACTATTTCGGAATCTATATAATCGCGGAACTTAGTGGGGATGCGGCGCGAGCGAATCATTTTTTCAAGCGCCAGGCACAGGGGGTCAATGTTTTTGTGATGCAATTCCAAAGCCATTTTAAGTTTGCCTATTTGCTGTTGTATTTGAGCCGAGCCCTGCAGGAATTCCTGATGTATGGAAAACGGAATCGCTATGCCCCGGGGAATTTTTATTGCTGATTTTAGAAATTCCAATGAAGGTTTTAATAATTCTTTTTCATTATCGGCGTTTAGTAATTTTTTGAGATATGGAAGAAGGTTTTCTCTTGGGGGGCGGCTGATTTGATAGAACCCCAAAAGCCTTTGAGATCCTTCTTTTAATATTCGGTTTAATTCTCCGAGATTTGCCGTTTTTGTTCCGTAGCGAAACCGGTCCGATAGTCTTAACCGGTTCAGATTTTCCACGGGAGTATGAACGGTTTCCGGAGCTTCCAATTTAATCTGCTGAGTATGCCAGTCAGGCTTATTTTCCATTTCAGCCGGTTTTTCGATTTTTTTCAATTTAACGGCGGAATCATTGGAATCCACTTCATACTTTATCCAGCAATTGTTTAAATCCTCTTTTTTTATTTGTTCATCTACGCCTATTTGTATGGCGTTGGGAATATCCCATCCGCTTGCAAGCACATTGGTATGGGAAAGCGGAGTTGTGTGCTTGCCGTTTATTATTCCCGATATTCGCGGAATATCGTCCGGCACCCGATCCATTACCAGTATGTCATGCCATTCTATAGTATTGAATTTATCGCGGTATTCTTTCTCGTTTTCAAAATATCTCAATCTTCCGCGGGAAATTCCTTTGTTTAAAGCGATGAAATTTGAGGCGGCAAAAATCTCATGGCTGTATATTCTGGGTATATCGGCCGGATCTATTTCGGCTACAAAAGTTTCCTGTATGTGATTGGCGGGTTTAAATAAAAAAGGAATGCCGGGGTCCAAATTTTTCTTCACAAAATTATAAAAGAATTCAAGCATGGAGGAATTCATGGTGTCCACTTCAACGGTTTCAAAAGAAAAGAAACTTTCTTTTTCTTTTGAATGAAGAGCTATTATGCCTAAATAAAACCTTCTATCAGGATCCGAGTATACGCTGTTATTAAAATCATCCAGCTTATTGAGCATGACATTGATATCTTCTTTAAGTATTTGTTCGCATATAAAGTCGGCGTGGAATTGATATCGTTTATGATTGATAAAGTGGATTTCTTTTTTTTCTTTGTCCACAACCGTTTTGACGAAAGGATAACCCGCCAATATGCCTGACAATTGATGGAAAGCCTGTAATGTTAATTTTTCGTTTATTAATGAAACAACTTCTTCATTATTGGAATCGGTCTCGTTTTGTGAGTTTGTTAAGCTTTCTTTATTGGTTTTGTTCATAAATATCCTCTATATAAAAGATGAAAGGCGTTTAAAGGAATCGAACGCCTTTTTGACATAATTTCTTTCGCAAAAATTCGCGGCTTTACGGTAAATCAATGATTTTGTAGTAAATAGCGGTGTTTCATTAACAGTTCACGGCGGCGTATGATTTATCCCGTTTTGAATCATTCGGCGACGGATGTTGGATGGATATTATAACAAATGTTTTTAAAACTTGCTAAAG
>DAOWCC010000125.1 GCA_030639665.1 Elusimicrobiota bacterium
ATATTATTTCTCCCTGATTTATATTATAAATTTTCAGCATTACGACTTTGTTAAATTTGTTTTATATCTTTATTGTCTAGAAATCAGATATTAGAGAGCAGAAAGCAGAGTTCTAAGGAGTTTCTTTTTATTTACTTTCTTGCGTCTTGCTTCTGACTTCTTGCTTCTTAATTTCTTACTGAAAAATTGGTTTTTCTATCGGCATCCTTACTTTTACTATAATTTTTTTTATTCCTTTGGTTCGAGGTGGATCAGAAAGAAAATATCTTGACATAGGGAAAATCAATTTCCCGTCACAATCAAGAGTAACAAACAAATCTTCGTGGCTATGACTGGGCGACTGCGGATCGGTTCCGGTAATCTTATTTGTGGCACTCAACTCACATGAAATCTTCATCTCCTTCAAAACATTCTTCATTTTTTGAAGCGCATGAGGAACCTGCGCGGGTGAGCTTGGACTGCCTCCCGGCGGTCCGGCCACTAAAGAGCCTATTCTCGCAAGTTCATAGGCGGAATGATGATATAAGATGGTTTGATAAGCGATATTTCCAAGTTCCATGATAAAAAAAATCATCATAAAAAACACAGGAAGAACCAGCATCAATTCCACAATAACCTGCCCCGCCCGTTTTAGGGGATAGGGGATAGGGGATAAGCTAGAGGCTTTGGCAAATACTGAAAAACATCGCCTCAATCTTTTTTTAAATACCGCTTTCATATTTTTATCCGACTTATTTCCGTCCTCCCCGCTTTAATCGGGGAAAGACGGAAAAAGAATCATATTATTTTACTCTTTCAAAACTTACTGATTGCCGCCGCCCGAACCTAAACTTCCGGCAGCTCCGGTAATCATGCCTTGAATCTGTCCGAAAAGTCCCGGCATATATTTTTTAAGCGCGACGCCCGCGATTAAAACAACTCCGACAACAACCGCTAACATCAACAAATATTCAACGGTATTTTGACCCTTTCTGTTCTTTAATACTCTATCCGCTTTCATTTTCAATACAAAGTATGCGTAAGTTATCATTTGTGTCCTCCGATTTCATTTATATTATAGATTATATCTAATTTTAATATCCGTGCTAATCCGTAAAAACTAAAAACAGGATATCCTAAACCGCAATTATAAGGGACTCCTTTTTTCTTAACTCTTGCATCTTACTCTCTTTCAGCAAGTTTTCTTCCTTCATGAAGGACTTCCGACTTCTTGATATTATAATGGAGTTTCTTTGTACATTCGCAATATAATAATGCCGCCGGCCTTAAATTCCCTTGCCAAATACCACTGCAAAGACGAATACAGCATAGTGAAAACAACAAGAAGCGCCAACATAACCAAAACATACTCTATGGCAGTCTGTCCTCTTCTTAGTTTTAATCCTAGCTTCATAATTTTTACCATTCAAAAATCATTTTGGTGGAAATCAGAAATCAGACGTCAGAAATCTCCGCCATTACTTCTTCGACGGACCCGCCAACGCCTTAGTGGCGGGAGAGACATAAGGAACATCCTTATAAATCTAACTTCTTGTTTCTGACTTCTTTTGCAAAGCACTTGTCCGCCGGTTGTTTGGAGGAAGCTTTGCGACTACACTTCCGCCTTAAGCCTTATGCCTACCGTTTTAAAACTGCATCTTCAAAGATATCTGGCTTGACTTTCCCAAGGCTCCATAAGGCACCATGGAATAATCCAAACCAAATCCATAGCCTAAAGATTGCAGGCTATATATGCCAAAACCAAAAGAAACTCCGTGTTTATCCGTTAACCCCATTCTATCCAAAATACCGCCATCCATATTTTCTCCATGATCGTCCATGGGAGTATAACCAATCCGCAAAGAAACCTTTCCGACTTGTAAAACTTCTTCGGGAAGATTAAACTCAAAACCCACGCCTGTCTTACTTTTTGAGTCAGTATAAGATTTGGTTTCCGCTAAAATGGTTATAAACGGATTGGGGCTCAATGACAATCCCAATCTCTGAATTTGAACAACTTTCTTTTGATCTCCAAAATTCTGACCGGACCAGCCGATAATTATTTTACGGCCAAGTTTTAACATAGCGCCCATATCAAAAACGGTATTATCGTATTTTTTACTGTAATTATCCTCACTAACTCGTTTTATACTCGCGCCAAGAAGAAATCTCTCCAATAAAAACGCTTTTGCCAAAGTAAAAGACATAAAGGTATTTTTCACCTTGATATCATCGCTGTACAACGGCGTGCCGTCAATATCTCTGGCATCAAAATTTTCAACACCGTAATGGCCGAAACCAAAACCCATAACGGCCCTGCCCACTGGATGAACATAGCCTATATATTGCCCTGAATAATCCTCAAACCAGCTTAAACGCGACACACTGAATTCTCTCATCTGAGAAGAGGCTATGCCACTGGGATTTAAAGGCATAGATTCGGCTCCCTCAATAATGGCCCCGCAATTGCCTAAAGCTTGAGCTCTTGCGGAGGACGCGGGTATTTTAAGAAAAACCGCTCCGCTGGTTCCGACTTTTGAATTTTCGCAATAAGCGGAACTAAATATTACGGGCATCATTGCCGCGAACAAAATCATCTTTTTAAATTTCATAAAATCTCCTCCGCCAAAGGCGGGAGTAATTTCTTACTTCTGTCCTCTTTAGGCAAAGCACTTGTCCGCCGGTTGTTTGGAGGAAGCTTTGCAACTACATTGCTGTTTTATCTCTAAACTCTAAAACTTGAACACTGATGGGTGTCCGTAGTAAAACTCAGAAACGGCGTAGTCCACTCTCAACTCCTAACTCTTAACTCTCTGTTAAGGTATAAGTATTTTCTTAACCGTTTGACATATCTCTCTATTGCCCTGAGTGCCTTTAAAACGCAAAACATAATAATATACTCCATGGGTTATTGTGGCGCCGGAGGAATTTATCTTAGGCCAGCAATAATAACCTTTCCCGCACGCGCCGGCTATATTACTATCATGCGCTTGACCTGTAAACTCATCTTTAAATACCAAATCACCGGCGACGGTGTAAATTTTAAGTTCAACATCGCCGTCTATGGGAATCCATATCTTAAAATAACCGGCCGTTCCAGTGTAAGGATTGGGAGCGAAAAAGGATTTATCTTTAAAGTCTCCGCAAACATCCGCCGACACGCCTTTGGTAACGGGAATATTGCTTATAACGATATCATCGGCGATATTAATACCGCCGCTAATTGCTCCCGTCAATGAATCTATGCCGTCCGTAGTTGTGGAACCATACACCTTAAAAAGATAGGAACCGTCGGGAACTTTGGAAAGACTTTCATCCGTACCGTCCCAGAACTCATTAATCGGCGTTCTCGAGGGCCGCACCCCCACTATTGTTTTAACCAAAGAGGTGGTTTCAGGGGGATAGGGATTTCCCATATCATCAAAAGTCGTTCCCGGTTTGTAAATCTTAGTTACCATTTTCATGGCTTCCGAAAGCTGATAAGAAATAACAGCGTCATTATCCATGGTTAAAGGAATAATTGCGACATCAAAAATCCTTAAGGGATAAACATCTATTGTCATCTGCACCGTGGCATAGGAAGTCAAGTGCGAGGCAATATCCACAGCTCTAATCCTTACATTATAGGCTCCTCCCTCCACATAATTGCCATTATCATACTTGCCGTCCCAAAATTCATTATAAATCATATCCCCGTCTCTTATACCGCCGCTTAAAACATTGGCAATTACATCGGGAGGAATTTCCAAATTAAGTATTTGAACGGTGACCGAAGACTGCCGCGATACTCCATAGAGTATCTCATAAGGCGGAAGCTTTACCACATCGCTGGAATTATACATCTCAGGAATATTTGGAATAGCGTCAAAATCATTAAAAAGAATTTTTCCTCTGGTAATATTAATATACCCGTTGGTCATAACCTTATCGGTGGCATACATAATATTTGCCGCGCCTGAACTGTGAGCTACAAGAGTAAACGGATATTGACCGTCTTCAACAAGAAAACCGTCTGAATCACGGCCATCCCAAAATTCCGTTATCTTAAATCTGCCCGGGCGCATGCCGCGCACGGAATAAACAATATTAACGGGATTCTCATAATCGCCGCTATCCCATGGCCAATCATTGGGAGCTACGGCAACTTGAGCGGGATAATACACCTTTAAATCAACCCACATGGTTTGAGTAAGTTCAAAAGCCAATGACGCCAAATCCGAAGTTCCGCCGAGAAGAGGACTTGATTTAACATCCGTAATCCTAAACATATTGACCGGCATTATAACGGTTATCGTTGAAATTTTTGCTTCGGAGCATTGAAAAGGATCCATAGTCAAAAGCTCCATCATATAAGTTCCGCTTGAAACATAATTTCCGGCGCTATCCTTGCCGTCCCATATTTCTTTATTCAGAAAGTTGGCGAATCTAACTTCATTATCGGCTAAAACCCTGACTAAATTATTATCCATATCCCTAATATTGGCGGTTACATAGGTGTCTCTATTTGGCGTATATTTGAAATAAAAAGGATCCAAACCCGCCACCGAAGGACTTGAACCTATAACGGTCGAGGAAGGCTTGACAAAAGCCAAAACAAGACCTCTTGCCACCGGCAGAGAGCCGACAAGCGTCTTTTGCGTTCTTATCGGAGTTCCACTTCCTGACGGAAGTTCCGCCCAAATGGCATAAACATAATTGCCGTCACAAACGGGATTACCGCTTTCATCACGGCCATCCCAATAACTGTAAGCTTTTACTCTGGAATTCTTTTGTTCAACCAATCTTTTTAAACGCGTCGCTCCCGTGGTGGGAGGAGATGTGTTTATATTGGTAAAAGTTGTTTCCGGAGGATAAATATCCACATAAACGGTAGCCGCTTCAGTCAGCATATAGCTTATTATGGCCACATCCGTAGATGAAGCGCCCAATGGTTTTATGGCGACATCCGTTACCTGCAAAGGATCAAGGCCCAACTGAAAAGTTTTGGTCAATGCGGTATCCAAACCCTCTCTATCAAAAGCATAAGCTTCAATATCCACGATATAATTTCCGGCGGAAACCAGCTTTCCTGTATTATCACGGCCATCCCAAAAATCCCCGTTTGTAAGCGACCCGGAGGGAATTCCTTCACCGACTCTGGGCAAAGCATCAACAATGGTTCTAATAAGAGGAGTGCCGGTAATGGCGGAATAGATTTTAATTGTGGTTGTAGCATCCTTTGACAAGCGATACATTATATTATAAGGCTGGGCCGCAACTCCGGTTACTTTACCAACAACCGTAGGACTTGATTTAACAGTATGAATATTTACCACATCCACTTGTACGGGTATTTGATTTTGTCCCGGATAAGCCGATGTTTGCTCCACTGATATATTACCCGCCGTTTCACTAACGCGATTGGTGGTAACTCTGGCTCTAAAACCATATTGACCGTTTGTTTTGCCGAATATGCCGTCCAAATTATATGAACCGTCCCAAGCGGCGCAATATGTGCCTATAACATGCGTGCCGCTGGCCGCGCATTCACCGACATCATACATTGAAATAGTCTTAATGGGAGGCGAGCTTGCGGGGTCCAATGGATTTGTTCCCGCCTTGAATTTAAAAACTTCAAATGTCATGGAATCCACGCCAAAAGGCTCCGCTAATGTATTCACGCATGTAATGCTAGCGCAAAGAGCTAAACAACCGCCGGGATAAGGATCTACTCCTTGAGCTTGATCATATTGAATAAAAGCCGAATCATTCCATGTATCAGGTTCCAGAAAATCAACTGAACTGCCGGATGGCGAACCTACTCCTGTGACACTGTTAATATTACAATGTTCCTTTGTGTTATCGTATCTCACATCAATATCGGTAATGAATATTTGTTGAGCATTGGCAAAATTGCCAAAACTCAAAATTAAAACTGAAATCAGAAAAAACAATATTTTTTTTCGCATATAAACTCCCTTAAGTTTTAGTAAATAGTAATCAGTAATTAGCAAAATTAAGAGGTTCTTTAAACATTCTTTGCTATTTACCCTCCTCTCTACATCCGCGTCTTTACATTCTATATCATTCCTTATTCTCTATTCTATATCTCCTTGCCATTACTTGCGACCTGTAACCTGAAACCTATGACCTTTAAAAAGGCGTCAAAGGCCTTTTTAATATGTCTTAACTTTATATTTCTTCAATTCATAATTGTTCTGATTTTTATTCTTCTCTATAAGCCAGATATTATTATTCATAAGAGAAAACGCTATCGGCTTATCTTTAAGTTTCTGCGAAGATATCCTTTTAAAAGCATTATGTTCAAACTTATATCTTCTTAAATAGCTATCGGAACCTAAAATCCATAAATTCTTACCCAGCCATTGCATGGAAGCCACATTTTTAATTCCGTCAATTTCAAAACTCGCTTCCACTCCTTGCCGGGGATCCAATGAATATCTGTATACAAGTCCCGTGGCCGCGTCAAAAGACCATAAATTAAAACCGTCAAAAGAAACGCTTTGAGGCGCGGGGCCCGGGGTTTTAACGGCTTGCATGACAAGACCTTGCGCAGTTTCTTTTTTCACGAATCTAAGCTGAGCCATATCCAAAAGCCACATATAATCATCTTTAGCTTCCATGGCCGAAGGCCTGAACGGGCCTTTATTTGAGCCGTTTATTTTCCGCAAAAGAGCAAAATCTTTTTTATCTCTGAGGCTTATGCCATTTTGCCAATCGCTGAGCCAAATGCCTTCTTTTGATACCGAAACCGCCGTGGGACTTTCAATATCCAAAACATATTGATTCAAAAGATTGAAATGGACTTTACTTCTATAATCATAAACCCAGTAGCCGAGCCCGCCAAGCATAATAAGTCCGCCAAGCGCGAGCGCGAAAACTTTTTTAAATGCCCCGGCGGGTTTTAAAACTGATTTCTGCTCGGTGGGAACAAATACCTTCGGCAACTCAACGCCTTTAAGCGCGTAAAGTTTAAGTATCTGCGTAACTTTTTCAGACCACTGCGTTGATTCTTTAAGAACTTTGGAAAGCCCTGTGGCATAATCAATATCTTTTTGTTCCTCTTTTTTTATCTTATCCGTCCAAGCCTGTCTTTCAGTTCTTAATCTTTGCTCCCATACGGCAAATTCCTGTCTATGAGTTTCCCAAACGCTTCTTTCCCTTTCCC
>DAOWCC010000271.1 GCA_030639665.1 Elusimicrobiota bacterium
ATTATAATCGAGAGTTTGTCATTTAAATTGAAATTTGCCACCATGGGATAGCTTTTTAAAAGTTTTTCATTTATGCCTGTCAGATAAATATGAATTTCTTGCACATAAATCGGCCAATGTCTTTGGAAAGTTTCTATTTCACAAGATATAAAGTAAAACATTGAATAGACAAGGAACGATATGGTCATTCCCGTTACAACATAAAATCCAACCACGACATACACCCTTTTTATTCCGCGCGCTTCAAAATATTTTATAAGCGGGTAGAGTATATAAGCCAAAGCCGCGCTTAGAACAATGGGAAATACGGCCGTTTTCGCGATAATTGCCAAAGCGAGAGCGCTTATCGCTATAAGCGAAGGAATTAAATATTCCATGACATTTTTTTTGGTTTTTATTTCTTCCATTATTTGTCTGTGGATCTTCTGTTTCTCATAACCATGGCTTCCGCCGTTTCAATTTTAGCTCTTAATCTTGAGGACATTACCTTCGCGAGCTGCGTGGCTATAATAATACCTATTTTAGGTTTGGACAAGAACAGATTTTCCAATTTTGAATTAAACATCATAAGGACCTTTGTATCTTCAGCCGCGGTTGCGGTTGCGGTTCTCGGCATTTCTTCCAAAAGCGCCATTTCTCCAAACATTTCTCCCGGATGAACCTCGGCTATTTGTTTTGTTTTTTTTGTTTCTTTATCAAAAACGGTTAAAGTTATTTTTCCCGACACGATTATAAAAAGCGCTCTTCCTATATCGCCTTGCGTGAAAACGGTTTCACCCTTAAGATAGATTCTTTCGGTCAAACTTTCAAGGATATAAATAAGGTCTTTTTCGTTAATGCCGCAAAAAAGCCTGATGTTTTTTAGAAAATTTATTTTTTCAAACACTTCTTCATCGTAAAAAAATTTAAATAATTTCATTTATTTAGTCCTCTTAATCGTAAAACGCTAAACATAAAAATTTTGCGCCTTTTGAGTTTTTTATTCCGCGTTCTTTGCGCCGGCGGCTTTTTTTACTGCGAATAAGCCCACAATTCCCGCAATCATTTTTAGCCAGCCCGAAGATATGCCGGAAGAG
Source organism: Elusimicrobiota bacterium (assembly GCA_030639665.1). Classification (GTDB taxonomy): domain Bacteria; phylum Elusimicrobiota; class Elusimicrobia; order Elusimicrobiales; family UBA9959; genus JAKLQJ01. The sequence continues at coordinate 1,077 of DAOWCC010000271.1, forward strand.
AGAACTTTGGCCGTTTCTATGGCGTTATCAATCGAATTTATTCTATTATTGGCGTTTAGAGATAAAATCTCTATCGCTTCGGCGCTTTGACGAAGCCGGGCAAAGGTTTTAATCGCTTCTATAACAAAAGCCACAAAAGCGATGGTAATCACTATCGCGCAGATTATAAGTGTGAGATTCATGCTATGTCCCCTCTATTTGCAAAATTTGATTTAAAGACAGTATATAAAATTATCCAAACATTCTGATAACCATTTTCCACCTCCGAGGTGGAAAATGGTTACTCTATGATTAAATCCTTAATTTTAGCAAGTTCGCGTTGATATGAAATTCTGTCTTCAACAAAAGTTTTATATGTGTCAGGTTTTATCTCCAAAATATCGTCATATTCGCAAATTCTATTTTCATTTTGTTTAGCAAGGATATATTCCGCATAGGATGAATATTTCCATTCAATGGGTGTTTCAACTAAAGATGCGGTTGTAGGATTTAGGTGTAAATATCTGGTCAGATGAATTAAATATGAATTTGACTCAATTACAATAGCTTTAAATTTCCCTTCCCATAACGGACC
>DAOWCC010000181.1 GCA_030639665.1 Elusimicrobiota bacterium
ATAAAAGCTTTGGATAAAGCTTGTAAGAAAACAAAAAGGCTTTTTCCCGAAAGTTTGAAATTATTGCGGGAGGAGACATATAAAGAAGCGATAAAGTATTATTTAAAAGAAATAGACGGAGAGAAAGATATTGAAAAAGTGGCTCGTTATAAAGAAAATATAAAGTTTTTTTTGAGATGAAGCCGCGGGGCAAGTGACATGGCGTATATAACTTGAACTTATAGTCATGTTTTGAGTAAACTGTAATAGTGGTTCACCCCGTTAAATAATTTCAGATTTTCAGGGTATATAAAAATCTGAAATTACGCCTTGAGTAACAAGGCGTATTTAACAGGGTAAAGGAGAATTTTATGATAGATTTAGCCAAAAATTTAGCTGTTGTTCCAAGAAGGACCAAAGGTTCCGTAATAAGAGAGCTTTTAAAATTAACAAATAATCCTGAAATAATTTCTCTTGCCGGCGGTTTGCCCGATCCCAAATTATTTCCTTGTGATTTTGTAAAAGAAGTCGCGGGCAAGGTCTTGGATGAAAAAGGACCTATAGCATTGCAATATGGCCCTACCGAAGGCTTGGCGGAACTTAAAGAGCAATTTATTAAATTTCTGAAGAAGTATGAAAATATTGACGCTAAACCTGAAAATCTTTTAATTACCACAGCCTCTCAACAGGCGCTTGATTTGGTGGGACGATTATTTATAGACGCAGGAGATCCCATTATAGTTGAGATGCCGAGTTATATGGGCGGTTTGCAGGTTTTTAAATCCTGCGGCGCGGATTTTGTGGGCATTAAGATTGATGATGACGGTATTAGAATAGAGGACCTTGAAGAAAGGCTTGATTGGCTTAAAAGGCAAGATGAACATTATAAATTCATTTATCTTGTGCCGGATTTCCAAAATCCCAGCGGCGTAACTTTGTCTGAAGAAAAGAGAATGCGGATTGTTGAACTCTCTCAAAAATATGATGTTGCCATTATAGAAGATTCTCCCTATAGGCAGATTAGATTTGAAGGTTTGGCTCCAAAAATGATTTATAAAATTGACAGCGATACGCTTAAAACCAGAAATGTTATTTCGCTTTTTACTTTTTCAAAAACTTTCGCTCCCGGTTTGAGATTGGGAGTTGTTTTGGCCGATGAAGCCATAATAAGCAGAATGGTTACGCTTAAGCAGTCTCTTGATTTATGCACTTCAAGTTTAAATCAGCTTATAGCGAGCGAATTTTTGCGCACCGGTTATTTTGAAAAACATATGGAAACGGTTAAGAAAGTCTATAAATCCAAAAAAGATGTTATGATTAGCGCTCTTGAAAAGCATATGCCCGAAGGCGTAACATGGACCAAGCCCGAAGGCGGACTTTTCTTATGGGTTAGGCTTCCCGAGAATATGGATGCCGATACAATGTTTTATGACGCGATAAAAGAAAATGTCGCTTATGTCATAGGTTCAGCTTTCCATGCCGACGGCAGCGGCAAAAATACCATGAGGCTTAATTTCTCCTATCCCACAGAGGAACAAATAGAAGAAGGCATTAAACGGCTCGCCAATACCGTTAAGAAAGCCATGGGGTTAACACAGTCTGTTAAATGATTCAAAAAGACTTTGTTAAAACGCTTAAAAAAGCAGGTATAGTGGGCGCCGGCGGCGCCGGCTTTCCCGCTTATGTAAAGGCTTCAAGCAAAGCGGAATTTGTAATTGTTAACGCGGCGGAATGCGAACCTCTCCTTAAAAAAGATCAACAAATACTTGAACGGTATCCCGAGATTGTTTTCGACGGTCTTGAAATGATGATGAAGGCGACTTCCGCCAAAAGCGGAATAATCGGCATAAAAAAGAAGCATGTCAAAGTTATAGAAATTCTCAAGCGCGCGGCCGCGTCAAGAAAAAACATTGAAATAAAATTGCTTGGGGATTATTATCCCGCCGGAGATGAATTTTGTCTTGTTTATGACACCATAGGCAGGCTTGTGCCGATGGGCGGTTTGCCGATAAATGTGGGCGCTGTGGTTAATAATGTTGAAACGCTTTATAATGTGGCGATAGCCCGAAAATATCCCATTACTGAAAAATTTCTTACCGTTACGGGGGCGGTTAAAAAACCTTGTTCATTTAAAGCTCCGATAGGAATAAGTTATGGAGAGTTAATCGAATTTGCCGGCGGCGCCAATTGTAAAGATTATGCCGCTATTGACGGCGGACCGATGATGGGAAAAGTTATAACGGATTTTACTCTTCCCGTTACCAAAGTATCGGGAGGCTTAATAGTTCTGCCTAAAAATCATTCTTTGATTTTAAAGAAATCAAGACCGGATAATAGCGTTTCAAGGATAGGAAAATCCGCTTGCGATCAATGTTCATTTTGCACAGAGCTTTGTCCGAGATATCTTCTGGGCCATATTTTAAATCCTCATAAAGTTATGCGCAGTTTGCTTTTTTCGGGCAGTGGGAAAGATATTCATAATGAATTCGCTCTTTTATGTTCACAGTGTTCTTTATGCAGTCTTTATTCCTGCCCTGAAAATCTGGATCCCAAAAGCATTTGCGATATGGCCAAGAAAAGTTTAATTGAAAAGAGCATAAATATAAAAACAGCTTCTATGGATTTTGAAAATCAGCCCAAGGTTCATCCTTTGAGAGATTATAGAAAAACGCCTGTTTCAAAACTTATAGCCCGTTTGAATCTTTCAGATTATGATAAGGCGGCTCCGTTTATTGAGTTTAATTATGTTCCGGGAAAAGTTAGAATTATGTTAAGCCAGCACATAGGCGTTCCGGCCGAGGTTATTGCACGAGTGGGGCAAGCGGTTAAAAAAGGCGATACTATCGCTTCGGTAAGTGATGATAAATTGGGCGCGTATATTCATGCCAGTATTAACGGTAAAGTATCAAAGATAAACAACAAATACATTGAAATAGAAAAGTGATAGAGAGTAAAAATCAGAAAGCAGAGAGCAGTTTACCCCGTTAAATAATTTCAGATTTCCGGGGTATGCAAAAATCTGAAATTACGCCTTGAGCAACAAGGCGTATTTAACAGGGTGGAGGAAAATTATGAAATCTATAGGCGGCGTGGAAGTATCAAGTATTGCCAAGGGCTTGGAAGTGGCGGACGCGATGCTTAAAACTTCAAGTGTCACTCTTTTGCTTTCAAGAAGTATTTGTTCGGGAAAATATATAGCGCTTATTGCCGGGGATGTGGGCTCCGTGAAGGCAAGTGTTGAGGCGGGAATAAGTAAAGCCGCTCATAGTATAGTTGATAGTTTTGTCATTCCAAATATTCATCCCGATGTGTTTCCCGCCATTAGTCAAAGTATTGAAGTTAGTAAGCTTGAAGCTTTGGGAATTATAGAGGCTTTTTCAATTTCAGCTTTAATAGAAGCGGCTGACGCGGCGGCAAAAGCGGCAACGGTTAAGCTTATGGAAATCAGACTCGCGATGGCTTTGGGCGGCAAGGCTTTTGTTACTTTTACAGGCAGTATAGCGGCAACGCAAATAGCAGCGGACGCGGGCGCGGCCATTGTCGGCAAAAGAGGCCTTTTGGTTGAAAAGATTGTTATAGCCAAGCCGCGGGAAGAATTATTGAGAGAACTGCTGTAAAATATTGAAAGTAATAGTCTAGTCGTTAAAACAAATGTAGTGGCAAAGCTTGCTTTGCCTGTTTTAGAAGCAGAGTAAGCCGTTGATACAAATTAATTGTGTCCTACATACACACGACACGATAGCGTAGTCCACTTGAACACTGTAGGGTGTCCATAGCAGTCCTCTGAACCCCCAGTCCACTCTGCGACTACAAAGATGCGATACTATTGAAGTTGAACTTCAATATATATATTATAATAATGTTCTACCCCGTTAAATAATTTCAGATTTTCAGGGTATACAAAAAATCTGAAATTACGCCTTGATGCTCAAGGCGTATTTAACAGGGTAAAGGAGAAAAAACTATGGAAAGAAAAGCGATGATTGCCGGTAATTGGAAAATGAATTTAAATTCTGCGCAAGCCGAGGAATTGGCTTTGGCATTAAAAAAAGGTCTGGATCCGGATTTAAAGAATCAGGTTCTTTTGTCTCCGGGTTTTACAAATCTTTCAATTGTTAAAAAAGCGATTGCAGGCTCGCCGATTTTGCTTGCCGCTCAGAATATGAGCTGGGAAAACAAAGGAGCTTTTACGGGTGAGGTGTCACCGACTCAGCTTAGAGATATAGGCTGCACTCATGTTATAATCGGACATTCCGAAAGACGCCATGTATTCGGCGAAACCGATGAAATAGTAAATAAGAAAATGAAAGCGGCTATAAATAATTCGCTTACGCCCATATTATGCATAGGAGAAACACTCGAGGAAAG